>NZ_JBFTMX010000030.1:0-63788 GCF_056397205.1 Massilia sp. 05N420 | reverse complement strand
GGCCGCGCCCGTCGCGCGCGGCCCGCTTCCCGCCGGCGCGTTCCTGAGGCGCCGTTCGACCAGCCAGCCGGCGCCGATCAGGACGCTGCCCAGCAGCAGGAACACGAGGTTGGGCATGCCCGGGATCAGACCCATGCCGCCGATGATGCCGCCGGTGATATACATGACGATGGGACGGCCGAACAGCTGGCCGATGACCTGCTCGCCGACGTCCTTGTCGCTGGCCACGCGCGACACCACCATACCGGCCGCGATCGAGATGATCAGCGAAGGGATCTGCGCGACCAGGCCGTCGCCGATGGCCAGCAGGGTGTAGTTCTTGACCGCGTCGGCGAAGCCCATGTCGTGCTGGAGCATGCCGACGATCAGGCCGCCGATCACGTTGATTAGGGTCACCAGGATGCCGGCCACCGCATCGCCTTGCACGTACTTCGAGGCACCGTCCATCGAGCCATAGAATTCGGCTTCCATCGCCACGTCCGCGCGGCGCTGCTTGGCTTCCGCCTCGCCGATCAGGCCGGCGTTCAGGTCGGCGTCGATCGCCATCTGCTTGCCCGGCATTGCATCCAGGGCGAAGCGCGCGCCCACCTCGGCGATACGGCCGGCACCCTTGGTGACGACCATGAAATTGATGATGGTGAGGATGATGAACACCACCAGGCCGACGGTATAGTTGCCGCCGATGAGGAAGTGGCCGAAGGCTTCGATCACCTTGCCGGCCGCCGCGCCGCCGGTATGGCCTTCGGTCAGCACCACGCGGGTCGAGGCCACGTTCAGCGCGAGGCGCAGCAGGGTGGTGACCAGCAGCACCGCCGGGAAGGCCATGAAGTCGAGCGGCTTGACCGTGTACAGGGCCGTCAGCAGCACGATGACGGACATCGCGATGTTAAAACTGAAGAACAGGTCGAGTGCGAAGGCCGGCAGCGGCAGGATCATCATCGACAGCAGCAGGATGATGAGGATAGGCGCCGCCAGGGCGTTGCCGCGTCCCGCGATGCCCTGGAGCCAGGCCGGTAGTCTGAAGCCGTTCATTGCTTGATTTCCTCGATTGCTTTCTTTGTTTGTTGCTTAGTGTTTTTGCTGCGACGCCGGATTGAATGGGTCCATCTCCGGCGGCACCGGCAGCTTGTCCGGGCGGTCCGGATAGTGGTCGCTGCTGCCCTTGGTGTAGGCGCGCAGCTGGTACACATAGGCCAGCACTTCGGCCACCGCCGAGTACAGGGCTTCCGGGATCTCGTCGTCGATGTCGGCGTGCTTGTACAGCGCACGGGCCAGGGCCGGGGCTTCAAGCAGTGCGACCTTGTTTTCCTTCGCGATCTCGCGGATCCTGGCCGCGACCTCGTCGGTACCTTTGGCCACCACGCGCGGCGCGCCCTTCTGGCCGTCGGCGTACTTCAGCGCCACTGCGAAGTGGGTCGGGTTGGTCACGACCACGTCGGCGGTCGGGACGTTGCTCATCATGCGCTTGCGCGCCATCTCGCGCTGCAGCTGGCGGATCTTGCCCTTGATCTGGGGATTGCCGTCCGACTCCTTGGATTCCTGGATCACTTCCTGGCGCGTCATCTTCAGCTTGTTGGAGTAATGCCATTTCTGGTACGGACCGTCCAGCACGGCAATCGCCCCCAGCGAGCCCACCATGATCATGAAGGCCTTGACCAGCAGGCTCGTGAGGTGACCGGTGGCGGTGCCCAGCGGCTCGAGCGCCAGGCCGATCACGGCGTCCTTCTCGCTCATCAGTACGTACCAGGCCACCGCGCCGACCAGCAGGGTCTTGGCGACGGCTTTCAGCAGCTCGATCAGGGAGTTGGTCGAGACCATGTTGCCCAAGCCGTTCAGCGGATTCATCTTGCCGAAGTTCGGCATGAAGGATTTGGAGGTGAAGTTCCAGCCGCCGATCAGCAGCGGAGACACCACGCCGACCAGCATGATGGCGATCGCCAGCGGCAGGCAGGCCAGGATCACGCTGCCGATATCGGCGGTGATGCGTTCGATCAGGAGGTTCGGGTTGGTGATCTGGTCGCGGTTGAGCGAGAGGCCGCGCGCCAGCGTGCTCGACAGCTTGTTGACGACGCCGCCACCCAGCATCCACAGGACGGCGCCGGCGGTCATCAGGACGGTAAAGGTGGAAACTTCGCGCGAGCGGGGAATGTCGCCGTTCTTGCGTGCGTCACGCAAGCGTTTGGCTGACGCTGGTTCTGTCTTTTCTGCGTTGCTGCTCTCCGCCATTCCCGCTCCTGTTGCGCCGGCTGCGCTGCCGGCTTTGGTTCAGGATGGGATTATTCCAGATGTTGCCGTGAGGCTATAGAGCGAACAAGAGGGGGAAAACGCGCCTTTTCACCTTCACTATCGAGGCACGGTTAGAAACGGTGAGATTTTCTGAAAATAATTGCTGTACACTCTAGTATTGCAAACAAGTGGAAAATTGTTCACACTTTTTGCAGGGAGTTGCCGAACAGGCAGGCCTATAGTAATCAAAAGCAAGATTTCGTTGCTATAATCTCGTAGCAACTAAGTATTGCTGACCCCCTTTACTGAATCAAAAGGACTTAATATGAAAAAAATCCTCGTTACCGGCGCCATCCTGAGCCTGCTGTCGGCACAAGCTTTCGCTGCAGATGCCCCGGCCGCTGCCCAGACTACCGATAGCACTGCTGCACAGACCAGCACCGCATCGACCAACGCGACCTCCTCGGGTAGCTTCTTCGGTTCGGGCACCATCGCTGGCATGTCGACCGGCACCGCAGTCGCCATCGGCGCTGCGATCGCTTTCGTTGCCGTCGCTGCTTCGGACAACGATTCGACCATCAGCCACTCGACCACTACTCACCACTAATCGTATCGCGGGACACCTAGTCGTCCCTGCGATGTGGTTTGGTTGCAAAGAACGGCCTCTCATGCAAATGAGCGGCCGTTTTTTATAGGGATGCGAGCGCCGCTGTGTCATGATCGATATCCCGCTCCGCTGGCAAGGAGTTGCCAAGATAGTTTTTAGTGCAGAACTACAATATTCAGTTGCTATAATCTGGACGGCGACAAGTTCTTGCTGCGTCACCATCTTTATATCGCTCTAAAGGAAATCATGAAAAAAATCATCGCTGCAGGCGCCATCCTGAGTCTGCTGTCGGCCCAAGTGCTGGCACAAGAAAGCGCCGCTTCGGCTACCTCGAACGCCGGTAACGCCGCACCGGCGCAGACCGGCACTGCCGCGTCAGCCAGCACCTCTTCGGGCGGCTTCTTCGGCTCGGGCGCACTGGCTGGCGTGTCGACCGGCACCCTGATCGCCGTCGGTGCAACCATCGCGGCCATCGCCGTCGCTTCGTCGGATAACGATTCGACCACCAATCACTCGGCCACCACCCATCATTGATCGCTTGGCGGGATACGCACCTTACGTCGAGGTAATAGCAAAAATGGCTGCTTATTGGCAGCCATTTCTTTTTACGCCGAAGCGAAGCTTCGCTCAGCCAAACATCTCAGCCGCGCCGAACAGCTTACCGGCGGCATCTTTTGCCGCAAGCTGTGGCACTCCGTCGATCGGCCAGGCAACACCCACGGTGGGGTCGTTCCACAGCAGGCTGCGTTCGTGCTCGGGATACCAGTAGTCCGTGGTTTTGTAGAGGAATTCGGCCGAATCGCTCAGCACCACGAAGCCGTGAGCGAAGCCTGGCGGTACCCATAACTGTTTATGGTTTTCCGCGCTCAACACTTCGCCCACCCATTGCCCGAACGTGGGCGAAGCTTTCCTGAGGTCGACGGCAACGTCGAACACGGCGCCCTGGACCACACGCACCAGTTTGCCTTGCGGATGCTGGATCTGATAATGCAGGCCACGCAATACGCCTTTTGCCGATTTGCTGTGGTTGTCCTGCACGAAGTCGACATTCAGGCCGGTAACCTCGCGGAAATCGCGGGCATTGAAGCTTTCGAAAAAGAAGCCGCGCGCATCGCCGAAGACTTTCGGTTCGAGTACCAGGACATCGGGAATGGCGGTGGGAGTAACGGTGTAGGGCATACAGGATTTACTTCAACAGGTTTTACATCAACAAGTTCAACAGGTAATGGCCGTAGCCATTCTTGGATAACGGCGATGCCAGCTTCTGGAGATCGGCAGCGCTGATCCATCCCTGGCGGAAAGCGATCTCTTCCGGACACGCAACCTGCAGACCTTGCCGTTTCTGCAGGGTCGCAATAAAGCTCGCTGCCTCCAGCAGACTGTCATGGGTACCAGTGTCCAGCCAAGCGAAGCCACGTCCCATGATCTCGACCTCGAGCGCACCGCGCTCGAGGTAGCACTGGTTGACATCGGTGATCTCGAGTTCGCCGCGAGGGGATGGCTTGATGTYGGCAGCAATGCCGCAAACGTTATTATCATAGAAATACAGCCCCGTGACCGCATAGTGCGACTTCGGTTGCGTCGGCTTTTCCTCGATGCTGATGGCACGCTGGTTGGCATCGAATTCGACTACACCATAGCGTTCAGGATCGTGCACGTGATAGGCAAATACCGTTGCCCCGTCGTTACGGTCGTTCGCACTATGCAGTTGCTTCACCAGGTCATGGCCATAAAAGATGTTATCGCCGAGCACCAGTGCACTTGGATCGTTGCCGATGAAGTCACGGCCGATGAGGAAGGCTTGCGCCAGTCCATCCGGCGAGGGCTGCACCGCGTATTGGATACTCATGCCCCACTGGCTGCCGTCCCCCAGCAATTCCGCAAAGCGCGGCGTATCGTGCGGGGTACTGATGACCAGCACATCACGGATACCGCTCAGCATCAAGGTACTCAGCGGGTAATAGATCATCGGTTTATCGTACACCGGCATCAATTGCTTGCTGACGGCTTGGGTCACAGGATACAGCCGCGTACCGGAACCACCGGCGAGGATGATCCCCTTGCGTTTGGAATCGGACATGATTACCTCTTTAAAAAATCTGCTGCAGCACGTGCCGTACGCCTTCCTGCCAAGGCGGAAGCCGCAAGCCGAAAGTCGAACGGAACAGACTCGTATCAAGCCGCGAATTGGCTGGGCGTCTGGCTGGCGTCGGGTACTGCGGGGTGGCAAGCGGCATCACGGCGTCGGGACCTGCCTTGAGCACCTTGCCGGCCGCCAGTGCTTCACCAATCACAAAGCGGGCGTACTCGCACCAGTTCGTTTCCCCCGATGCGCTGACATGAAAGGTCCCATATGGGAACGCCGCCGCTCCCTCGCGCTGGTACTGGCGGATCAGCTGCGCCGTCAGGTCGGCCAGGAGGGCTGCCGAGGTCGGCGCACCGAACTGGTCCGCCACGACGCTCAACTGGTCGCGCTCGGCCGCCAGACGCAGCATGGTCTTTGCGAAGTTGCCGCCATGTGCTCCTACCACCCAGCTGGTACGCAGGATCAGGTGGCGCGCATGCGCTGCGGCCAGGGCGCGTTCGCCAGCCAGCTTGGTGCTGCCATACACGCTGCGCGGGTCGGGTTGGTCGGTTTCCACGTAGGCGCCTTGCTTGCTGCCATTGAAGACGTAATCGGTGGAATAGTGCACCACCAAGGCGCCCAGTCGCGCGGCTTCTTCGCCCAGCACGCCAGGCGCCTGCCCGTTCACCGCAAACGCGGTCGCATGGTCGGACTCCGCCTTGTCCACGGCGGTGTAGGCAGCGGGATTGACGATCACGCCGGGCGCGATGCGACGCACCAGTTCGCGGACTGCGGCAGCATCCGCCAGGTCGCATTCCGCATGATCGACGGCGACGATTTCGCCCAGCGGGGCAAGCGCGCGCTGTAGCTCGAAGCCGACCTGGCCATTTTTTCCGGTGACGAGAATCTTCAACTCAAGCTCCGTATTGTTTGCCGACCCACTCGCGATAAGCGCCGCTGGCGACGTTGCCTGCCCATTCTTGGTTGTCGAGATACCAGCGTACGGTCTTGCGGATGCCTGTCTCGAAGGTCTCGGCGGGCTTCCACCCGAGCTCCCGCTCGAGCTTGGTTGCGTCGATCGCATAGCGGCGGTCGTGTCCCGGGCGGTCGGTCACGAAGGCGATCTGGGTCTTGTACGACTTGCCGTCCACGCGCGGGCTGAGCTCGTCAAGAATCTCGCACAGGGTGCCGACCACCTCCAGATTGGCTTTTTCGTTCCAGCCGCCGACGTTATAGACCTCCCCTATCTTGCCAGCCTCGAGGACGCGGCGAATCGCCGAACAATGGTCCTTTACGTAGAGCCAGTCACGGATCTGCTGGCCGTCGCCATAGATCGGCAAGGGCTTGCCGCCCAGTGCATTCTGGATGCATAGGGGGATCAGCTTTTCCGGAAAATGATACGGACCATAGTTGTTCGAGCAATTCGTCGTCAGTACAGGCAAGCCATACGTATGATGGTAGGCCCGCACGAGATGGTCGCTGGCGGCCTTGCTTGCCGAATAGGGGCTGTTCGGTTCGTAGCGGTTGGTCTCGCGGAACGCCGGGTCATCCTTGCCCAGGGAGCCATATACCTCATCGGTCGAGACGTGCAGGAAGCGGAATTCCGCCTTTCCCTGCTCCGGCAAGCCGTTCCAGTACTCCCGAACTGCTTCGAGCAGGTGGAAGGTGCCGACGATGTTTGTCTGGATGAAATCCCCGGGACCGTGAATGCTGCGGTCGACATGGCTCTCGGCAGCAAAGTTCACGACGGCGCGCGGGCGATGCTCTTTCAGCAGTTGCAAGACCAGGTCGACGTCGCCGATATCGCCTTTGACAAAGACGTGCTGCGGATTATCGCGCAGGCTTGCCAGGTTTTCTAAGTTGCCGGCATACGTCAGCATGTCGAGGTTAACGAGGGCTTCATTAGATGCCGCGAACCAATCGAGAACAAAATTACTACCAATAAATCCGGCGCCACCGGTCGTTAAAATCATGTGAATACACTCCAAGTAGCTGTGTCAGGCAGAGAATGTTGCAAGATGGACGTCAGATCCACAAATTTGCGAGACTCTGCGTCCATGAAGATATTTAATAGCTGCCGCCCCAAGCCACGCTAAGCGACTTCGGCCCCGGCGCGACGGCAAAGCTCGAGCCATTGTTGCTACGCTGGGTCTGCCACAGCCAGCTGCCCATGGCGTAACCGAGCACGCCGCCGGCAACCACGTCCGACACCCAGTGCTGGCGGCCGGCGACGCGGCCCATCGAGCTGGCGGCGGCAAGGCCATACAGCCATGGGGCATCGTACTCCTGCGCGAACGGCGTCACCGCCGCGAACGCGACCGTGCTGTGGTTCGATGGGAAAGAAGCATTGGAACGGTCCGAGGTCTTGCTCCACTGTCCTTGGCCTTCGCTCGGCCGCGCACGGCCGACGATGCGCTTGGTCGCGATCGACACGGCCGCCGCGCCGGCGATCGATTCCAGCGAGATAATGCCCATGTTCTGCGCGCGCGCATCGCCCAGCGCCACCGCGCCCGCGGCAGCACCAGCCAGCAGCACCGGCATGCCCTTGCCCACGTTGTCCCAGGCGCGCGCCGCACGCGAATCTGCATGCTTATCCATGAAGCGGTCGACCGGCTTGTCGAGCAAAGCACCGCCGAGGATTGCGCCGCCGCCCAGCAGCGTGCCCTTGGCCCACTGCGGCAGGGTCGGCGTGTTCGAGAACGACTGCTCCAGGCGATAGCGGAAGATCGGCCACATATTCGGCATCGGCTGCACCGGCGGATTCACGGCCGGCAGCTTCTGCTCGTCGCGGCGCTCGGCGAAGTTGCCGAGACCGTCGTAGGTCGTCAGGTCGCGGCGTGACTGTTCGAACAGGTCGTACAGGTCGCCTGGGCTGGCAACCATCTGGCCGACGTCGCGGGTCCAGGGCGACAGGCCGATACCGGCCGTTGCTTGCGTATCCGAGGGCAGCATGATGTTCAGCGGCACCGACAGGAATACCCCCTTGTCGTTGTACGGATTGGTCGGCGTACCGGGGCTCGTGATGTCCTTGCCGTTGGTTTTGGTGTACCAGGCGCCAATTTCGACACCCGATGAGAAGCGCCGCTTGAACTCGAAACGCGCGCCCTCGTCGCGTGCCAGGAAGCGGCCGACGCGGACAGTAGCCGTGACATCGTACGGGAGCTTGTAGTGCAAGGCGCCCAAAGTTGTGACGGTCTTGTAGTCCAGCTTGTCGAACCAACCTTTGTAGCCGCGCTGCTGCAGGGCGTCGACGCTGACATCTGCGGCCCAGCGGCTGTCCTTCGGCAGATACAGCAGTTGCCCGCCCAAGCCGCGGTACATTTCTTCGTAAAAGCCCGCCGATGCACGCGCATACAAGCGCTCGTCGAGCGTCAGGTACTGGTTGACGAGCAGGCGGTTCATCTTGAAGCGCCCGCCGCGCTTGTATTCGGCGATGTCGGTTCGGACGTGCGGCAACAGGCTGTTCGACGCCTGGGTCACGCCGGAGACGTTCTCGAACAGGTCCAGCTTGAACGCGCTGTTCAGGTAAGTACCCTGCCCCAGCCGCTTGTCATAGTTGGCCGCCGCCGCCACTTCGTAACGCAGCGCGCCGCTGGGATCGTTGAAGAAGAAGGCGATCTTGGGGACGGTCTTGAAACGGTTTGCTTCCCGGTCTTCGGAAACAACCTGGACGATATTGCCGTCACGGCCAGTCTGGACTGCCAGTCCTGTGCCCTCTTCACGCACGGCAGCAAGCAGGCCCTGCTGGTCATCGATACGATCTGCCGGCGTCGAATAACGCACCGCCACGGTTTGCAGGAAAGCGTCGCGGGTTGCCAGGCCGGTCAAGTAATCGGTCAGACGCTGCAGGTCCAGGAACTCGTAGGTCGCGATCGGCTGTTCGAGCCTGGTATAGGTGATGTGGATCGCGCGCGTACCTTCGGGCGCGAACGCGAGCGCGGTGCGCGCCGCGCGGCCGACCGCGCGGCCCATGTTCGAAATGCGATTGTTGGTCAGCGTGAGCTTGAGGACGCCGCTGTCGAGTTCGACGCGCACGTTCTTGAAGTTCTGTTTGACCAGGGCCTGCGCCAGTGCCGCACCGCGACTACCGTCCTGCTGCCATTCGGCTGCGGTGACGCGCGCGGGCGCCTTCTTCGGATCGAAAGGCGCCGGCTCGTATAGCTTTGGGATGAACTCGCGCTCGGAGAACGGAATGCTGACGTAGGCGTTGGCGCTAAAGTGGTCGCGGTGGCGGGCGACCTGGGCACCTAGCCAGCCCCAGCGGTATTCGAGGCCGACAACTGGGCCTTTCTTGTGTTTAGCGGCACCGGTGAAAGCGGATTCGAACTCGGCCTGATAATTGGTCGCATCATACTCCGCAGACAGGGCGAAGCCGCGCATGGTCGGCGAATACCAGCGCAACCCGGCAAAGGCTCCGTCTGGACGGTCCTTGCCGAAACCGACGCTGGCTTCCAGGTTACGCAACTCTCCAAACGACTTGGTGGCCACGACATACCGACCTTTGAACAATCCGGTACCTTGCAGGTCTTTGATACCGACTGCCACCGCCGGACGCCATTCGGTCTCCGTCAACAGCTGGATCTTTGCATCTGCAACCTTGTCCTTGTAACGCCCGTATCCCTTCCAATAAGGATTGTCACTAATGTTTTCGAACTGGGGCGTGCCACTGATCGCAATGTAACGCCCGGTAAGCTGGAGAAATGGCAACAGCGTCGTACTAGCCCAGAAGTTGCTGTACGGCGTGTCTCCGCTATAACCGACCGAAAACGTGCCGTCCGGCTCGACGATGGCGTTCGGCATGTTGATGTAGCCGGACTGTCCTTGGTTGTTCGGCGTCGCTGCAAGCACCGGGCTGCAGATGATCAGATACCCGCACCAAGTGTATTTGATGGAGTCACGTAATGCTGTTATCAAAATAATTAACCGATAAATGGTGAAGGCGAATCCTGCAGGTCCACACGAACAGGACTGGTCGATTCATTAGCTGGCGCATACAGCGGCGACGTGCGCGCCGCATCGCTGGTGATTACGCACACATCTTGAGGTAGGTTTCGGAAATGCGGTCCCGGCTATAACGCTGACGCAGCTCGTCGCGCTCCATCGGCTTTCCATCCTCTGCGTTGAGCAGCTCGGCCAGCGCTTTAGCGTTGGTGAAGTAACTAGCGTGTTCGCCAACCGTCGAGTGATGGTAGACAACGTCGAGGCAATACATATGGCAATCGTAGTAAACCATCTCGACCAGCGAAGGATTGGTGCCGCCAACCGAATGCCCGTGAATGTAGGAAGAGCAGGTTTCACGGTAAAATGCGAGTTGCTGCGGGTCGTAGATCGGATCGAGCAGGTTCAAGCGCGGATTGTCCGCATATTTCTTGCGCAGAGAGGTACCATATTCGCTGCGATCCCAGTTCCCGATGATAGTGTAGTTATGGTGTTTCGACTCGAGCACGCCTTGGATCAGCATTTCGATATTGTTTTCGGGCTCGATGCGGCAGATCGTCAGCGCGGCATGCGCTTTGCGTTCCGCACTGCTCAGCCGGATCACGTGGTCACCAGGATAGGCCACACAGAAGGTCTTGCGTGGAAAGTGTGGTTCGAGCGCATCGCTGTCGATAATCACTTTGTGCGCGAAACGCTGTGCGAGGTAGTCCAGAAGGCGCAGGAACAAGCGTTTCGGCTTCGAAAACTTCCCACGCTTCCACTCGACGCCGTCGACATTCACCAGCAGGCGCTTGCCGGTCAGGCCGCACATTAAACGGAATAGCGGAAACCATAAGCCGCCAGACACACCGAGAACCACGATGTGCGAAGAACGCGCGAACACGGCGAAAAAGCCCAGTAGATCGTGCAGCAGCGACGCCGCACCATTTGCCGGACAATTCAGGAATACGCGATCGACGCCGTTATAGGCGCCTTCGGCGTCCGGATAGGCGGATTTGTCGCACGTGACAGTGACTGATTCGGCGCCCTTCAGCATGAAAGGGGTCGTATGCTCGAGGAAGGCCTCAAAACCGCCGTAACGGTTCGGAATACCGACGCTGCCGATAAATGCGATGTGGGGAGATTTATTGTCGGAACGCAAGATGGTAACCTTTCAACGTCATGTCAGCAGCTTTCTGCCAAGTGAATTCGTCGCAGATTCGGCGCTGCAGGGCCAGATTGCGCGGGGCTTCCAGCGCGGCTACCACGGCCTGTCGGATCGAATCGACCGACTCGGGATCGCAATAATACGCGTCGTTCCCAAAATAATCGCGGGTATCGCCTTTTTCGGTGATTACCAGATTGCTGCCCATAGCCCCTGCTTCCAGCGAAGACAGGCCAGGGGTTTCCATCCAGCTGACCAAGGCATGGACTTTGGCCGCTGTGTAGTATTGCGCCAGCTGGTCGTGCGGGATCTGGCCCAGGAAGAACACGCGGTCGTTAGCTTCGCGCTTAACGGCTTCGTAGTATCCGGCATGGTTCGGCGCAGGCTTACCGATCAATACGAGTTTTACCGGCAAGTCGCGCACGGCGCGCACCAGCTCCAGCTGGCATTTGCGGCCTTCGATGCGGGCCGCACTCAGCACGCAGCCTTCGAACTTGCGCACCTCGTCCGACATCGTCACGGTGTCGGGATTGAAGACCGCCGTGTCGACGGCGTTTGGCACCACGACATAGGGCTTGGTGCGGGATGCCTCGAAATCCGCATGGACTCGCCGCATCTCGCTCTCCGAGTTCGGCAGGAATACATCCGATAGGTCTGCCAGCCGCGAACACTGGGTGCGGTAACCTAGCGCGGCCACCAGCATGCTGCCACGACTGAACTCGCCGTTCGCCACCGCTCGGGCCAAGACCTTCAAACGCTCGACCTGCCATGGAGACAAGTTACGGCTGACAAGGCCGGCCAGTCCCGGCCGCGCTTTGCGCTCATATTCCGTGTACAGGCCATAGATCGTGGATAGGGCCACGCGACGACCCTGCTTCTTGGCATTTGCAGCCTGCACATAGACTTCCTGCGGGCGCATCAGGTTGAACAGATGGACCAGGTCATAACCGGCAAGGGAAGGTTCGAGTTCGGTCGAGATGTCGACGGTGACGCCGCGCGCGCGCAACGATTCTGCGGTCTTCATCAACTGCACGGTGTCGCCGCCTGGCACGCTGAACAGCGTCGAGCGGGATTGGAAAAGTACTTTCATCGTATTCAGATATGCTGGTCAGGATTCCAGTGCTTCGCGGATGCGTAAGCTGGCCCGGCCATCGCCGTAAGGATTGTGAGCTTCCGCCATACGTGCATAAACGGCAGGATTGTCGAGCAATTCGTTAACGCCGCTGACGATACGGTCGGGATCAGTGCCGACCAGGCGTACCGTGCCTGCTGCCACCGCTTCCGGACGCTCGGTATTGTCGCGCATGACCAGCACCGGCTTGCCGAGCGAAGGCGCCTCCTCCTGGATGCCGCCAGAATCGGTCAGCACGATATCGGCGCGCTTCATCAGGTAGGTGAACGGCAGGTACTCAAGTGGTTCGATCAGCTTGACGTTGCCGTTGTCTCCCAACAGCCGGCGGACCGGCTCTTGGACGTTCGGATTCAGGTGTACCGGATAAACGATTTCCAGATCCTGGCGCTCGGCGAGAATCGCCAACGCGCGGCAGATGTTCTCGAAACCGCCGCCGAAGTTCTCGCGGCGATGCCCGGTCACCAATAGCAGGCGCTTGCTGCGGTCGAGGAAGCTGAAACGCTCTTCCATTGCCCTAATCTGGGCCTGGTCAGTTTCCAGGCGACGCACTACGTCGAGCAGCGCGTCGATGACGGTGTTGCCGGTGACACAGATCGTTCCGGGTGCAACGTTTTCTGCCAGCAGGCTGTCGCGCGAAGTCTGCGTTGGTGCGAAATGCTTGGTGGCGATGCGTCCTACCAGGCGGCGGTTCATTTCTTCCGGCCATGGCGAATAGATGTCGCTGGTACGCAGGCCAGCCTCGACGTGGCCGACCGGAATACGGGCATAGAAAGCCGCGAGCGCCGCCGCCATGGCTGTTGTCGTATCGCCATGGACCAGTACGATGTCGGGGCGGCAGTCGGCCAGCACCGGACGCATCTCGGTGATCACGCGCGCCGTGATATCGGACAGATCCTGGCCCGCCCGCATCAGGTTCAGATCGTAGTCAGGCGTGATGTCGAACAGCCGCAGCACTTGGTCCAGCATTTCACGGTGCTGGGCAGTGACGCAAACCTTGACGTTCAATACGTGGCTGCGGCGTAAGGTGGCAACCACCGGCGCCATCTTGATCGCTTCGGGGCGGGTGCCAAATACAATCAGTACAGTTTTCATTCTTAGGAACTCTTTACGGCTCAATTCAATTAATAAAATTACGGTTCGACACGCTCTGTTCCGCGGATTCCGGATTCGCATAGGAAAGCAGCAGCAGTGCCAATATCGTCGTGACTTGCGGTGAAAACAGAACGTGTCCAGCCATGAATGCGTGGCCGAGTACGCAGATGATCGCCAACCCGACGTCTGAGGGAAGTTTGCCTACGTTCGAGCGCTTGATCAGTTGCCAGACGGTGTAACCATAGAGGACAGTCCCTATCAGACCATATGCGGCAAACAGATCGAAGAAATCCATTTCGAACGTTGTACCTTCGCCGGGCAACAACTGCAAAGGTGCCACCGATATTTCACGCATGAAATGCTCGCCGGCCCCGAATAGGTAAAACAGGCCATTCATATCGTGGTCGAGCAATTGAGGAAAGATCGCGTCGATATAGTTTTGGCGGCCGCGGAACAGGAAGGAAACGATACCGCCGTCGAACAGGGACGAGAAAAATGTAGTGCGTGCGAATTCCTGGATTGCATCCAGGTTCGCGACGACCGCGCGTGCAGTAAAAAGCACAATCGCGGCCAAGCCAACCCATACCAGCAAGCGTGTGGCGGCATTTCCTTTTTTGAATCCGCAGATTGCCGAATACACCGCGACGCAGGTCGAGATCAATGATGACTTGGTAAAAACATAGACTCCCGCAAGCGCATACGTCGCCATTGTGGCAAGACCGGAAAGCAGGACACTCCTGCTTTTGGCTGTCAGCCAATACAGCAGGAAAGGCTGGGTCAGGATCAGCATCAGGCCAACTTCGTTAGCACCGATCATGAATCCTTTGCCGCCTTCCATCTCGATTCCGCGACCGCCAATAGTTCCGCCAAGTCCGGTCACGCCCCCTAGTAGCAGCGAAACGAGCACCAGGACACCATACAAGAATACGCTTTGACGAAAATCGCCGTTCGTCAGTTTTCCCTTCTCGAATTGCGCCTTCAGGTAAGCGTACAGCAGGGGGAAATACAAGAGCTTCATGGTTGCGCCGCCCTCGACCGAAAGGATGCTCTGTTCGGGCGCGCGTAGAAAATCGACCAGCAGCCGCGCCACGAAATACAACAACACAACCGACCAGAGCAGCATTTGGCGCGGACGGTTAGCGGAAGTTACCGCCAGGTGTCCCAGAAGGAAGACGACCAAACAGGCGCGCAACAATAGTGAAGCCGGAAAGAAACTCTGCACCAGTCCGCCAAACGTATCGACGACCGCCAGCATGAAGATCAGGTAATGGACATGACCGCGCTTTCCAAAGGTGCCGTTTACGGGAAGCCCAGTCGCTTGTGATCCGGAGCCGGTCATTGGATACCGATGTACTTCACGAAATGGTCGACATGGCGCTCGAGCGAATAAAGTTCGAGTACCGATGCGCTCGCGCGGACCTTGTCCTTCATCTCTTCAGCGCGGGCATCGACCGCCGCGAATACCGCAGCCAAGGCTGGGATCTCGCTTTCCTCGACGAACGCAGCTTGGCTATCGTCCAGCACCTGCTTGAATATGAGCGAGTCCCATGCAATGACGAGACGTCCCGCGCCGATGAGTTCGAGCAGGCCGTTCGAGACGCCGCCGCCGCCCGACTGTTTCGAGTACGTCAAGCAGACCCCGGCATCGATCGTCTCCAGATAACCCAACATGTTTTCGTTGGCGACCGGCCCAAGGAACCTGACTTGCTCCGGATATTTCGCGCTGAACTCTTCCGCAAGCGGCCGCAGGGGCCCGTCTCCAACGATATCGAACACGATATTGCCTGACCCGGAACCAGTGGAGAGGTAATACGCGATCGCCTCGAGATAAGCGCGCAGGCCTTTTTCCTCGCTGAGCCGGCCGATGTACGATACGACCTTGCGCGGCGACGAAAACGCTGCCCGCTTGACCGCCGCATATTTGGCGATGTCGAGTGCGTTGGGGATTGCTTCGACGTGCCGTTGCAACAACGCTTCATAGAATAATTTCGTGTCATGACCATTCGAAATGACCTTATCCGCGCTGCGCAAGAACAGCTTTTCGAAACGGCAGATCAGATCGCGCATGCCACCAGCGTGCCGGTGGTTGATCTCTTTGGACCAGACGCCACGGATCCATGCGACCAATACCCCCGGTCGCTTGGACAGTATCCGTTGCAGCGCCAAGATCGCACCTTCGTAAAAAGTACCGATTGCCAAAACATAGTGCTTTTGCCCAGACTGCGCGCGAAGTTTGCCAATCACGCTGGAGCAGAACATCAGGATCCGATGCAGGGAGCGGAACTTGCCGGCACCGACTGGCAATCTGGTTTCGATGAAGCGTACGCCGGGGTTCTCAAAGGCGCTGATCTTTTTATGCACATCGGTGCTTTCGTCTGCAATGTAATAGACGTCAATCGACGAGAACCGTCGCGATTCCACCAGTTTTGGCAGCACATTGTTCAGCCAGGTTTCGCGCCCGCCACCATGGCTGAGCAATGCGGAGAACATGACAATGCTTAATTGAGAACTGCTCATAAAATAACCGCGCGCTTCAAAAAGTGGGCTTTAAGTGAATCTGAACCGCTGGCACGCCAGCCACCGTCGAATAATCAGTCGTGCTTCGGGTAACGACCGAGCCGGCGGCTACCGTACAGCCCTTTCCTATCGTTACGCCCGGCAGGATTATGGAACGAGCACCAATCCACGCGTCGTCCTCGATCACGACCGGAGCATGCGTTTCGCCCTGCCGGAAATACGTCCTCTCCCGCTCGTTCCAAACGTGATTCGAGGTGAAAATCATCACGCCAGGTCCCATCAGCACGCGTGACCCGATCGACACCGTATCCAGACAACTGAGGTAGCAGCCAAGGCCGATGCCGGAGTTGTCGCCGATGCTCAAGTTGTGCGGCGCACCGATCTCTGCGTTTGCGAGCACGTTCACGCCATTGCCGCAGGAATGCGCGAGCCGGCGTAACAGGAATACACGCACCCGGCAACCGAATGAGGAACGCGCGCTGCCCGGAATGAACTTGGAAGCCTGGAACAGGCCAAGCCAAACCTTCCTGATCAGCCGGCTCATGCGGGCAATGCCTGTTCACGCATGACAGAATTGATCAGCTCGATTTCTTTCTGGATTGTTGCGGCATAGTCGGTTCGCTTGCGCATTGAGTACGCGGAATTCTTAGATTTCGACAAGAACTTCGGCTCGTCTTCCGCCAGCTCAATCATCGCCTTCACCATGTCATCAACCGAATCACAAAGGTAACCCTCCAACGGAGTCAGGTATTCGGGGATTGCTGTATTGTTCGACGCAATCGGCACAAGGCCGCTGGACATTGCCTCGCACATGGAGACACCTTGCGCGTCCTGGCGCGTCGGGCATAGAAAAATCCCGTGCGCTGCGTGCAGCTCACGGATTTGCTGATGATCCAGACTTCTGTTCACCAGTTTGACGTTGTCAAAGCGGATTCGCGAAGTCAAGGGTTCCCAGAGCTTGCCGGAACCGACCACCGTGAATTCCAGTTCTTTAAAACGAGGATACGCTGCATGCAGTTTTTCGATCGCTGCCACTGCCAGGTCGTTTGCATATTTGGCGGAATTGAAAGAACGGATGAGCAGGAATCTCTTGTTCATCCCTTCAGTTTTCTGCCGATACGCGAAAAACTCGTCGTCGATGAAGTTCGCGATGATATTCGAATACTTCGGTGTGACGCCTACATCTGACTCCGCTACGTCACGCATCCAGTTCGATACGAACACGAAGCGGATCTTGCCTTTGACCTGGTTCGAGCGCCGGAACAAATACGCCATCGCGGCACGCTGCCTATGGTTTGAAGCAATATACCGCAGGAAACCACCCAATCCCAAGGTTTTCAGGTAAAAAAGACGACGGCGCCACGACAAGGCTTCCTCGCCGTGGATCCAAACCAACAGTGGAGCAGCGCTCAGGTCCGGCAGGACGCGGCACAAATGAGCCTGGATAAAATGTGCAAGCATGACATCGGGCTTGAAACTTGCCAAAAGTGCAGGCAGGCTCTCGCGCGAATGATGCTCGATACGAACACCACCGAGCTCGTAATTATCGGTGGACGAACTATGACGTGCGAGCTTTACAACAAGGATCTCAGCACCTGAGAACGTCTTCAAATATGATTCCAGCCTGAATCGAACAAAGCTGTCGGCATATCCCGGCCCTGGCTTAGGATAATTGTCGCAGAATACTAACAGCCTCATCAGGTCCCCTTCTTGGCGGCCTTGCCACGCAGGCGCTGCAACATGTTGCTGGCGAAACTCCAGAGGCCGACCTCAGAGGAGTAGGCATCGTGAGGAATGCTGGGACGTTTTAAATAAGTTTGCAGGTCAAGGTCGGTCCAACCCATCTTTTTTAGGAAGTATTGTCGGTCTTCCGCCAATTGCGCTTCATCCGGATACGCGATCTTTTCCAGATCCAGCAGGGCCTTGTCACGGTTCATCTGGCCGGAGGCGACGAGCGTACCGAGGTGCAGTTTGCGCTTGTCCACACCGAATTTGTTCGGCAAGATGTAGCCTTGATAGAAACGGGTAAAGATCGATTCGTAATGCTTATAAGGGTAAGGCTTATAGCCGTACTTTTCCTGCAGCTCGCGCAAGACATCCGCTTTATTGTAGGGCATCAAATCCAGAATCGAGGTCCAGCGAATGCCATTCATGAAACGGAAGCGGAAAAAGTCAAAAGTCCCGATAGAGGGGAAGCTGCGGATGCGTACGTTGCCAAAACGCTTGCCGATTGACTTGATGTTTTTTTTATCGAACTTCAACCAGTTCCAGCCTTCGGGCATGCGCATGCCTTCCGTCGCGGAATTTGTTCCTGCGAGAATATAGGTTATGCCGTTACGAGCAGCTTCGCGGTAATTCACCGCCAACGCGGCATTATCGTAGAGCAGTTCCACATCGATGACATCGGCATCGAAAAATGCTTGCATCAATTTGCGATATTCATGCCAGTCGATGACTGTCGTGTGCAGGTCAACTCCGAGACGCTGTACCAAAGTGGCGATGTTATGCTGTGCCAGCTCCGAATTCCAGCCGTTGTCCATGTGGACAGCCAGCGGGCGAAGGCCGAGCTTGACTGCCTGCACCAAGACCCAGGAACTGTCCACGCCACCCGAAACGCCGATGATACAGTCGTATTTCTTTCCGGCGCCTTGCTGTTTTACTTTGGCCACCAGTTCTAAAAGTTTGGTCTGTTTGACCTCGGGCCGTTCGTACAGTACATGATGGCATTGCTCCAGGTATTCGGAACAGTAATTACACACGCCAGCAGCGTCGAAAGAAATATTCGGAACGCTGCTATCCATGATGCAGCGCGCACATACCTGCTGTGCTGTGTTCATTTATTTACTCCAATAATTTTTTCCAATTCCTCGTATTGAGGATAGGTAATCAGCACGGCACGGTGCGGGCCGTAAAACACGAACATTGCGCCGGCTGCAACGGCGGCGGCACCGGCTTCGATAGCTGCGCGAAAATCTTCCAGCCTAGCCGCGCCGCCTGACGCGATGACCGGTACCGGCACCAGCTTCGAAGCACGCTTTACCAGTTCGAGATCATAGCCGGACAATTCGCCGTCGCGGTCGACAGCGTTGACGACCACCTCACCAGCCCCCGCTTCCACGCCGCGGCGCAGGAAGTCGGTCCAGTCTTGGGAATCTGTTTTCCTTGATCTGGACTGGTATAGCTTCGGACGGCGCAGCCAATCGCGCTTGACGTCAACCGACAGCACGATCGCCTGGCTGCCATAACGGTTGGCGATCTGGGTGATCAGGTTCATGTTGTCGAACGCCGCCGACTGGATGCAAACTTTCTCGACCCCACAATCGAAAATGCGCGCTGCCATGTCCAGTGAGCGCACGCCGCCGCCATAGCACAAGGGCATGAAGCACTCGCCGGCAATTTCGCCGATGAGTGCGTAGTCCGGCTCCTTGCCGCGTTTGGAAGCCTGGATGTCGAGGACGATCAGCTCATCGACCTCCTTCTCGTTGAAAATCCGGATCGCATTGACTGGATCACCGACATACTTCGGATCCTTGAACTTGCGGGTCTTGACCAGGCCGCCATCCTGTAGCAACAGGGTTGGAATGACGCGATTACTGATCATTGTTCAACCTTACGAATTTCGTCATGATGGCCATGCCAAAGCGATGGCTCTTTTCGGGATGGAACTGTGCGCCGAACAGGTTATCGCGCGAAAAGGCAGCGACGAAGGTGTCACCGCCATAGGTGGCGGTTGCAGCGATATCCGATTCGTCATTGCAGGTCACACGATAGGAATGAACGAAGTAATAGCGGGTTCGCGGCAAGGCGTTGTCCATCAGCGGATTGGGATTACGGATGTCCACCACGTTCCAGCTCATGTGCGGCACGGGTACGCCGGCACCTTCGGGAAAAGCGAACTTCTTTACGTCGGCATCGATCCATGCCAGTCCCCGTGCGCTGCCTTCGTCACTCCGATTGCACATGAGCTGCATGCCCAGGCAGATGCCAAGGAAGGGAATCTTGCGCTGCAGTGCAGCCTCGTTCAGCGCTTCGATCAGTCCGAGCTGTGCCAACTGGCCCATACCGTAGTCAAATGCACCGACACCCGGAAGTATCAGCTTTTCGGCGCTGGCGATATCGGCAGGCGACGAGACACGACGTGCGCTGCCACCTACCTTTTCGATCATGCGGATCACCGAGCCAACGTTGCCGGCTCCGTAGTCGATAACTGAAATCATATTTGCCTTTAAGGTTCAATCGCTTCGGCGAAAGGTCCGGAAGATGCCGGTGCGGCCTGCGCCTTGTTCCGCAGGAGATCCGTCAGCATAGAGGTGAAAAGGCATCGGTTCCGGACAATGAAAGAGATTGCGAGGATGTTCCATAGCGCCACCCAGAAGGCCGCATACCGCGCACCGGTCAACGCGAACGCGACGGCAAGGAAGACCAGTGCACCCATCGGGACATATAACCTTCCGCGGCGCATCGGTGCCCAGCTGCGCATCGAGGCTTCCGAGCGCAGAACGTAGACGGTAAAAAACGACAGCGCGGTCGCGACAGCAGCGCCGGCAGCGCCCAACGCAGGGATGAGCAGCAGGTTGCCGGCCAGGTTGACGGCGCAGCCGATGACGGATGCAAGCATCACGCCCGAGGTCTTACGGGCGATACCAGAGCCAATGCCAGTGACCTCGGAGCTTGCATACAAGACTGGCGGCAGCATCGCCACGCAGATCAGGTACTGCACCTGGTTGTAGGTAGCCGGCAGGATGTAGCGCAACGTCCAGCTGAAGGCGCCGGCCCCAAGGATGATGACGATCCCGAGGGTGACGATCTTGTGGGCGATCTGCTCGATCCGCGGCACACAGTCCGGCTCGCCAGCCCAGCGGTAGGCGGTCGGAATCCAAATTGTAGTGAACAGCACCGACAGGGTACCGGCGACGGCGGCGATACCGGCCGCAACCGAGTAAGTGCCCAGCTGGTCGAAGTTACTCAGCATCCGCAGCAAGACCTTGTCCATGGCTTCCAGGCCCCAGAAAGCCAGGCCCGATACCATCAATGGCATGCCATAGCTGACCAGGCCACTCAAGGCGATGGGATCGCCAACGGTTTCGACCGGCGCGCGGCTCCAGCTATGGCGCGTGTTGTAAGCAAAGATCAAAGTCGCGCTAACGATGCTCACCACATGCGCACCCAGCAAGTGGGCGAACGAGCGGTTGGGCCCGGCGAAGTGAATCGCCAACAGCGCGGCCACGAACAGCAATTTCGGAAGCAACTGGCTCATCGAGAAGGCGAATCCGCGCTCTTCCATCCTGAGCACCAGCGAAAAGTAGCGGGAGCAGAACGACGCGGTGATGGTCAGCAGTGCAACGTAGGCCAGTGCAGGTGTGTCAAGGCCAAATACGCCCCGCGCGACCCATCCGGGCACGCAGCCAACCAGCAAACCACCGCAGCCGAGCAGCAACAGCAGGCCCGGCGCAGTTGCTTGCCAGAATAGCCGGAAACGGTTACGAGTCTGGTGAAATTCGCGCAGGTAACTCTGATCGAGCCCAAGCCCGAACAGGATGATCGCCAGGCTGGTCAGCGTCTGCAGCATCGCCATACGGCCGATGTCGGCCGCGCCGAACATCCAGGTGGATGCCGGCAGGCTGATGAATCCGAGCGCGGCCGCACCGATCGGCCCTACCGCAAACCCCAACACAGCACTACGTTTCATAGGTCAGGCCTGCATGTCCCGATCAAACGCGCTGAACGGCGGCAACCGCCTCGGCAATCAGCTGGAGGGTTGCATCGTCGAGGTCGGCCGACATCGGCAGGCTCATCACCTGCTTGGCGAGCGCCTGTGCAACCGGCGTATGGCCGAGTACCGAATTCTTGGAATATGCCGGCTGCTCGTTCAGCGGGATCGGATAATGCACCGCGGTCGGTACACCGCGGTCGGCCAGGGCTTTCTGGACGGCCTCGCGGTCATCGACAAAAATCGAATATTGTGCGAACACACTAGTGCGGTCGCCACGCTGCTGCACGCGGCGCGCGCCGATCTCGTCCATTGCACGGTTATAACGCGCACCGATCGCCAGACGTTGCTCGACCTCCCAGGCGAAACGGTCCATCTTGGCCAGCACAACAGCGCACTGGATGGTGTCCATGCGACCGCCCACGCCGACGCGAGTGTGGACGTAGCGCTTTTCCTGGCCATGCACGCGGATCTCGCGGCAGGCCTTTGCGATTGCGTCGTCGTTGGTGAAGATCGCACCGCCGTCGCCGTAGCAACCAAGTGGCTTGCTAGGGAAGAAACTGGTGCAGCCGATGGTCGACAGGTTACAAGACTTCTTGCCCTGGTAGTCAGCGCCGAAGCTTTGCGCCGCGTCTTCGATCACGGGAATGTTGCCATGGCGCGCAGCCAGGGCGTTCAGTTCCGCCATATCGGCGGGCTGGCCATAAAGGCTCACCGGCATGATGGCCTTGGTGCGCGGCGTGATTGCCTGCTCGACCTTGGCGATATCGATGTTGCCGGTGTCGGCTTCGACGTCGACGAAGACAGGCGTGGCGCCAGCGAGTACGATCACTTCGGCGGTGGCGGCGAACGTGAATGCGGTCGTGATCACCTCGTCGCCGCGGCCGATGCCGAGCGCCATCAGGCTGATCAGGAGCGCTTCGGTGCCACTGGCGACCGTGATGCAATGCTTGGCGCCGCTGTACTCTTCCAGGCGCGCCTCGAGTTCACGGACTTCCGGCCCCATGATGTACTGTCCATGGTCGAGCACGCGGTTGATGCGCGCCTGCACGTCCGGCTTGATGGCCTCGTATTGTTTTTTCAGGTCGATAAAGGGAATCATTGGGACAGACACGTGCATTCTCCGTTTTCTAATTTATAGATATTACCGGTTTCCGGACAGACAGCTTCTCCTGTCCCTTCCATTGGCAGGTCGAGGCGAACGCCGTGACGGCTCATCCAGCCGACCTGGCGCGCCGGAACGCCGACCATCAAAGCGTAAGGCTTGACGTCGCGATTGACCACGGCGCCGGCGCCGATGAAGGCGTACTCGCCAATCGTTGTGCCGCAAACGATCGTGCTGTTGGCGCCCAGGGTCGCCCCCTTCTTAACGGTCGTACGGCGGTACTCGTCCTTGCGGGTCACCGCCGAGCGCGGGTTGTAAACATTAGTGAACACCATGCTTGGTCCGCAGAACACGTCATCCTCCAGCGTGACGGCGTCATAGATGCTGACGTTGTTCTGGACTTTGCAATTGTCGCCAATAACGACATCGTTACCGACGAACACGTTCTGCCCGAACGAACATCCCTTACCGATTTTTGCCTGCCCGCAGATGTGCACCCAGTGCCAGATTCGCGTGCCTTCACCGATTTGCGCACCGGCATCGACGATGGCGCTGGGGTGGACTGTAAATGCTGTCATATCCGATCCGTTTATGTCGAAATGTGGGGGCGCTTAATATTCGAGCGGCAGCGAGACCGTATGGCCATCCCGCGAAGACAGGTATGCGGCGATCAGCAGCTCGAGCGACTTCAGGCCCTCGCGGCCATCGGTCTCGGGTTCGGCCAATCCACGCATGACGTCGACCACGTTGCTGTAATAAAGAGGATGGCCGAAACCGTACACCGAGGTGGTTGCATAGTT
This sequence comes from Massilia sp. 05N420, assembly GCF_056397205.1. Lineage (NCBI taxonomy): Bacteria > Pseudomonadati > Pseudomonadota > Betaproteobacteria > Burkholderiales > Oxalobacteraceae > Massilia > Massilia sp. 05N420. The sequence goes on along the minus strand of NZ_JBFTMX010000030.1, from coordinate 40,452 downwards.
GGCTTCGGAGATCTGCTGGTCGTAGTCCTTCGGCTGGTCGAATTGCCACAGCTGGATATCATTGACCGCGACGCCGCCGATACGAACCGTGCCTTTTTCGCCGAGGATCGTGATGCTGCCTTCAAGATTCTGCGGGTAGGTCAGCATGGTGACGCTCATCGAACCGATCGTACCGCTGCGCCATTTCACGTTCAGAACGGCGGTATCTTCAACCTCGATATCGCGCGTGGTGCTCATCATCGCATTGACCTTCTCGACCGGACCGATCAGCCAGTCGAGCAGGTCGACATAGTGGCTGGCCTGGTTCATGAGCGCGCCGCCATCGAATTCCCAGGTGCCGCGCCAGTTGCCCTGATCGTAGTAGGACTGCGGGCGGGTCCAGAACACATTCAGCTGGACCAGGTGGATCTTGCCGAAACGCTTTTCTTCCACCGCACGCTTAAGCAGTTGCAAGGTCGTGTTGCGGCGGTTTTGCTTGACCACGAACAGGCGCACGCCGGCTTCGTCGCATGCACGGACCATGCGCAGGCCATCCTGCCAGCGGGTTGCCATCGGCTTCTCGGTCATCACGTGCACCTTGTACTTGGCAGCGAGGACCGCCTGGTCCGGGTGCAGGCCGCTCGGCGTACACAGCACGACGAGGTCCAGTTTTTCGGACTGCAGCATGTCTTCCATGTCGCGGTATCCAGGCACCTTGTAATGCTCGACATGCGAAGCCAACTGATCGGCATCAACGTCGCACACTGCCGTCAACTCGAGGTGCTCGGAATGTTTTTCGATCGCACCGAAGTGGTTCTTGGCGATCCGACCGCAACCGACAATGGCGATACGGATCTTTCGGTCGGTAATGGGGAAGTAATGTCGCATGTTCTTACCTTGTAAAAATTAAAGTCGGAAAACCGTGAAGCCTGCGCCGGCGGCGATGTCGCGGTCGTACATCGCCTTGACATCGGCCAGTACCGGTTTGTCGCCTCGGCAGAGGGCACGCAGATCGGACGGCGTCATCTGGCAGAATTGCTGATGGCCGACGGCTACCACCACAGCGTCAACGCCCTGGAGGTCGTCAAGATTTCCGACTTCGAGGCCATATTCGTGGCTTACTTCCTCAGCGCTGGCCCAAGGGTCATAAATCACCGGCTTGACATTCCACTTCTTCAATTCATTGACGAGATCTACGACCTTGCTGTTGCGGATATCCGGGCAGTTTTCCTTAAAGGTGATGCCGAGCACGCCGACCTTGCTCCGCGCCACGTCGATACCGTTGTTAAGCATGAGCTTGACGACGTTACGCGCGACATAACGGGCCATATTGTCGTTGATACGACGGCCGGCAAGAATTACCTGTGGGTGGTAACCAACTTCCTCGGCCTTATGCGTCAGGTAGTAGGGATCGACGCCGATACAATGGCCGCCCACCATGCCCGGTCGGAAGGGCAGGAAATTCCACTTGCTTCCGGCTGCTTCCAGTACATCAATCGTATCGATGCTGAGGCGATCGAAGATCACCGACAATTCGTTGACGAGAGCGATATTCAAGTCGCGTTGGGTGTTTTCGATGACCTTCGCGGCTTCGGCTACCTTGATCGACTTTGCAGGGAAAGTGCCTGCAGTAATTATGCTGGCGTAAAGCTGGTCGACAGCCTTGGCAACTTCTGGCGTGGAGCCACTTGTAATCTTGCGGATGGTAACGAGAGTATTTACTTTATCGCCGGGATTAATACGCTCCGGGCTGTATCCACAGAAAAAGCCTTCGTTAAACTTTAATCCAGAATGCTTTTCGAGTACTGGTACAGCGACCTCTTCAGTGCATCCGGGGTAGACCGTGGATTCATAAATCACGACAGCTCCCTCACCCATGACCTTGCCGACAGTTTCGCTCGCCCTGATCAAGGGAGTGAGGTCGGGGCGGTTGACAGCATCGATCGGCGTCGGCACCGTGACGATGAACACGCCGCAGTCGCGCAGATCGTCGAGATTGGAGCTGAACTTCAGATGTTCGGCGTTGGCCAGTTGCTCTGCCGTCACCTCAAGCGTTGCATCGACACCTGCCGACAACTCGCCGATACGCGCCGAGTTGATATCGAAGCCTGTAACAGGCCGATATTTACCGAATTCGACGGCCAATGGCAGGCCGACATAGCCGAGACCAATCACGGCAATTTTCTTATTAATCAGATCCAAACTATTTGCTCCATTCTTGGAATTGCTGGATATCAGTGAGCCGCTTCGGTTCACTGTCTATCGTTTATTCGTTGGCGATTTCAATTGATTCCACCGATCGCTGGTCCGCAGCACTCGGAGTTGGCGCTGCCCCATCTCAAGCATGATCGCCAGGAGTACGGCTAAGAACGCTGAAATGGAGGTGCAAACCATGACAAAAAGAGATCGGCGCGGCTTGAACTTCCGCTCCGGCTCGCTTGCCTGGTCGACTACCTGGATCAGGGCGGGATCCTTTGCTTCGTCGAGTCGAGCCGCTTCGTATTGCTTGGCGAGCAGTTCGTACAGCATTTGCCTGTACTTCAGATCACGGTACAGTTGCACGTTGCCCGTCGCACGGTCATTGCTCGAATCCTGGGCATTGTTCGCGTCACTATCGCTCCCCCCTTGGAGCTTCGCGATTTCGGTGCGCAGACTGCGAATCTCTTCCTCCAGCTTCCGATACTCGGGATTATTCGGCGTCAGGAATGCTCCCATCGCGCGAAGCTGAACGTCCTTCGCTGCCGCCTGACTCTTCAGTCGGGCTGTATTTTCAAGCAGAGAGGCGGTTTCCGCATCCGGACTGGCTACACCACTTGTCGCCAGAGCGCGCTTGAGCGTCAGTTCAGCCGTAGCAAGGCTGTTCTTGGCCGCGACCAGTTCACGCTCAAAAAACACACGACGCTGCGACGCCTCGGTGACTGCCAACTGCTGGACCAGGTTTTGTAGTTCGGCAACGTACGCATTCGCAATCGGGGCAACCAGCTTCTGGTCACGATCCACAACCTCGAGATCGATGAAACCGTCTTTGCCGATCACAATCGTCGTGTTTGCTTCCAGCGATTTCCGTGCGGCTTCCAGCGATGCCCCATCTTCGCGCTTCTGCAGATTGAATTTTCGAATGACCTTGTCGCCGACTGCGCGGCTACGAAGCATGCCGACATACATTTCGTTAGGCGTGCGGAGTCCGGCAACACCGGCCGCCAAGCCAGCGGCACCGCCCAATTGGCTGAGCATTGCAGCCGCCGCCCCGCCGGTGTTCTGCTGCGGCGGCAAAATCGTCACATCGGCTCGATACTGATTTGGCAAAAACATGCTGAACGCTGCGGACAGAATGAATGCTGCGACGGTCACGCTCAATATTAATCGTTTGCGAGTGAACAACATGATCGCAAGACCGGCCAAATCCGCTTGTTCCGATTGTGCTTGCAACGGTGGTTTCAGTTCCATATCCATAAGGCTTCATCAACGCGCTGCGACGATTTTCACAGTCGCTTTGCTGTTAAATTTCTTTGTGGCCGCAAAAAGTTATTGACGCAAGGTCTTGATGGCGGCAGCGCCCAGACCGAAGTTCGCCAGAATCTGCGTCCACTCACGCGCCCCCTGCGTAAACTTGGTCCACGCAGTCTGCTTGTCCAGCTTTTCCGGCACGACGATCGTATCGCCCGGCATCACCTCGAGACCACCGATCTTGCCGAAGAACCAGCCCTCCGAATCAGCCGACACCACGGTGCCGTCGACACGCAGCACGAAGGCGTTGTCGATATCCGCATCGGAGGTCGTGCCGGCCATCCGCAGGTAATCCTTGACGCGGCTGTTCGAGCGCCACAGCGGCGATGCCTCGACGTTCACGGCGCCGAACACGTGCACGAAGGCCGGCTTCGACGGCACCACCAGGCGGTCGCCGTTCTGCAGCGTGACCTGCGGCAGGCGCGCGAACGAACGCTCGTTCGGGTCCAGGCCAAAGGCAATGCGGCCAGTCGGCTGCAGCTTGCGGAAGCGTGCAATACGTTCCTCCGCGGAACGGCGCTCGGATTCGAACTGGGCCGTCATCGCGGCAGCCTCGGCGGGAGACGTGCCGCGGAGGTTGGCCATCTGGCGCGACTGCTCGCTGCGCAGCTGGGTTTCCAGACGGTCCGCGGCGCGCTGCAGGTTCGCTTCCTGTTCCTTCTTCACCTCTTCGCGATAGAAGCCGGTACCGAACAGGTAGGCGTTGCCGGTCGGGCCGCCCGCCTTGGCGATCAGACTCTGCAGGGTATCACCCGCCGTCATCTGGTACACACCCGGCACATTGACTTCGCCTTCCACGCGCACGAATACCTGGCGCTTGTCCATCGGCACGGCCACGTCTTCCTGGGAGAAGATGGTCACCGTATCGCCCGGCTGCAGCTGGACGTTGTCCGGGCCGGCCGGATTGGTGAATACGGCACCCAGGTTGAATGGGATCAACTTGACGCTCAGGTCGCTGCGATTGACGCGCTCGATGACGGCGTACTCCCAGTTGATCGGGGTGATCAGGTTGCCGATACGCGAGGCGATCTTCGCTACATCCTCGGTCGTATCCTTTTCGTTGTCGCCTGCCGCCACGACATTGTTCTGGCGCTTGGTCGATTCGCGGCTGATCAGATATTCGCGACTCGGAATCAGGTCGCTGACGCGCATGCCCGGCTTGAACGGCGCACGCACCGGCTGGTCGACGTTACCGCGCAACACCACCGCATTCGAGAAGTCCGGCGTAATCGACACCACATTGAGCACGTCGCCGTTCTTCAGCGGGCGCTGCAGCCCCTGCGGGTTCAGCGCGAATTCTTCCACGCTGCGCGGATGATTCTTGTCCGGATCGATACGTTCCAGATAGGCGCGGCGCGGATCGGCCACGACCGGCAGGCCGCCGGCGAAGTCGAGCAGAGAGCCGATGCTGTCGCTGCTGTTCTTCAGTTCGTAGATGGCCGGGCTATTGACCTTGCCAACCAGCGCCACATAGCCGCCGGCCGGAGGGATATAGATGGTGTCGCCGTCCAGCAGCTTGATGTCGGCCGACTTGTCGCCCTTGGCGATGAAGGAATACAGGTCCAGCTCCGCTGCGACCTTGCCGCCGCGCTTCACCTGCACGCGGCGCATGCTACCGTTGGCGTTCGGACCGCCGCTCGCGAACAGCGCCGTCACCAGGGTCGACAGGCTCGACACGGTGTAAGTGCCCGGACGGCTGGCCTGGCCGACCACGTACACGGTAATCGCGCGCAGCTGACCGAAATTGACGCTGACCGTCACGCCCTTGTACAGGCGCGCGACCGCATTGCGGATCACGGCTTCGGCATCGCCGGCCTTGACGCCCGCCAGCACGACCGTACCGATGGTCGGAATATTGATGGTGCCGTTACGATCGATGGTCGCGCGGAAATCGATATCGATCGTGCCCCAGCCGCGAATCATCAATTCATCGCCCGGACCAAGCGGATAATCGCTGGGGACCGGAGAATTCAGAATGGGCGTAAAAGTCGACGGCGCGCTGGCAAAGAATTCGGAACCGAAAATCGGTAATACCTGCCCGGTATTATCTTCGATGAATTTCTGGAATTCGCTCAGTGGCGCATCCTGGTCAACCATTTGCTGCGGGAACAGGCGCGCCCTCCCATTATCGCGCGCGCCGTTCGGCGAAATTCCGAAACGGCCGGCTTGACGGTCAGCTTGGTTTCTGCCCATGCCCGCAGCACGAGCGGAGCCTTTACCTTGAGCCTGCCCCTGCCCCTGTCCATACGCTTGATTCAATCCCTGGTCACCGACCTGATTCGCAGGGGCATTCGTGATGGATACCCTGCGAGGCGTCGTTGACGAGCCGGCGGCTGCCGAGCTGTTAACCGTAGACGGCGTGTCCTGGCCAAACATGTCGGCCTTGTTGGTTGTCTCTTGGGCGGAAGCGGCAATAGCCGTCATGGCCAGCGCGACGGCCGTAAAACTCTTGGTGAACTTGAACATTGGTCTTAGGAGGAGTGGAGCGTGGACGCGTCTCGAACAGTCTGGCATTTTACCCGACAGCAATATGATTGGGAAACCTTTTGTTGTCACCAAATCTATGCTCTTTGTAGCGAAGGATATGAAATTCGGCATATACACCACAGTCAAAATCCCCCTTCAATGGAGGCTTTGCCCGAGCGCAAGAAACAAATCATTCACTTATGGATAGATTGGTAATGAAGGTCTCGCATTTCGGTGATTTTTGGTGAGATTTTAAGTGGTCGCGTTAAAATAAAATTAATAAAGATAGAATATTTGATATGAAAATATTTCAATCGAACACTGTTTTTCGCGCTGCCGGATTTTACATTATTCTTTCAATCGCAACGACTTCCCGTGCGGGAACCATCCTCGCCGACCTGGTGTCCACCCAGCGCGAAGCCGAAGCCCGCGCCGCCATCGCCCAGGCCGAACGCGCCGAGCTGCTCGCCCGCCTGCCGCCCTCCTCCATCAAGCCGCTTCAGGGCAGCGTCGACACCGGCAAATTCGGCGCCGCTGGCCTGGTCAGGGCCTTCGACCTGGCCCGTGAGCTAGCCACGGAAGTTTGCGCCGCCCTGCCCGCCGGCCGCAAAACCGCCATCTACGAACCGGCTGCCGCCCAGGGCGTCCTGGCGGCGCGCCTCGTGCAGGACGCGATCGAGCGCCTCAAGGACGACCTGGGCAAGCAGAACAAGGAGCTGCAGCAGGCCATCGAGACGCATACGCCGCAGGGCAGCGCCGCCGCCGTCGCCTTCACCGTGCTGACGGCGGTGCCGGCGACGCTGAAGGCCGGCGCCGACCTTGCCGCGCTGTTCAGGTCCGACGTGTCGGCGCAGGGCATCGGCTATGGCGACGGCGCCCGCGCCCTGTTCGCGACCGCCCTCGCGCGCAGTTGCCCGGAGCGGATCGCGGGACTCGGCGCAGGCTATCTGGGTGAGCTGGACGGCAAGCAGGACGCCGCCCTGCTCTCCCGCGTGCGTGCGCTGGCGGCGCAGCGTGGCGAGCTGGCGCAGCGGATCGCGGCGCTGAACCGGCTGGCCGATGCCGCCAAGGGCGAGGAAAAACGCGAGCTGTCGGCATTGGCCTCAAACGCCGGCGCGCTGCTGAAGACCGTCGACGCCTTCATCGACTCGCTCAAGGCCGGCGAGGCGGGCGAGCGCAGTCCGCTGTACAACGCGGCGCGCTATCTGGRCTATGCGGCCCGCACCGAGGGGTCGCCGGTGCTGGATTTCGACTTGCGGCTGGAGGGGATGAGCATCGTGAAGGATGCCCTGTTCACGGGGCAGAAGCTACGGCTTTCCGGCGTGGCCTTCCTCTGGTACCGGGTGCATGAGGCGGATGGGCGGCTGCTGGGTGCGGATGTGGTGCGCAGGGTTTCGCGGCCGGTGGAGATCGATTTACGAGGCGACAACGTCGACGGAAGTTTTTTTGGCTCCGGACAGTAAACTTGGGTCCCCGCCTTTGCGGGGACGACGTGCTAATGCAAGCAGCTCTGGTCAGCGCTCCAGCCGCGCTACTTTCTGCTCGATCGCCCCGAAGATCGACTTGCCCTTCTCGTCCAGCATCTCGATGCGGATCGTGTCGCCGAAGCGCATGAACTGGGTGACCGGCTGGCCGTATTCGATCGTCTCCAGGCAGCGCTGTTCGGCGATGCACGAATAGCCGCGCGAGGCATCCTTGTTCGACACCGTGCCCGAGCCGACGATGCTGCCGGCGCGCGCGTTGCGGGTCTTGCAGAGGTGGGCGATCAACTGCGGAAAATTGAACACCATGTCGACGCCCGCATCCGGCTGGCCGACCAGGCGGCCGTTCCAGGTCGAGCGCAGCGGCAGGTGGACCTTTCCTCCCTTCCAGGCTTCGCCCAGCTCATCCGGCGTCACCGCCACCGGCGAGAAGGCCGTTGCCGGTTTCGACTGGAAGAAGCCGAAGCCCTTCGCCAGCTCGGGCGGGATCAGGTTGCGCAGCGAGACGTCGTTGGCCAGCATGAGCAGGCGGATCTGCTGGTGCGCCTCGTCGGGCGTGGCGCCCATCTTGACGTCGCCGGTGATCACGGCCACTTCGGCCTCGAAGTCGATGCCCCATTCCTCGTGCGCCAGCACGATGTCGTCCATCGAGCCCAGAAAATCGTCGCTGCCGCCCTGGTACAGCAGCGGTTCATCGAGATTAAGTTCCGCCCAGAACGAGGCCGGCATCTCGGCGCCACGCGCCTTGCGCACCAGTTCGACGTGGTTGACATAGGCCGAGCCGTCGGCCCACTGGTAGGCGCGCGGCAGCGGCGCCATGCAGCGCGCCGGGTCGAAGTCGAAGGGGCGGCGGGCGCGGCCGGCGTTGAGCTGGTCGTAGAGTTCCGCCAACTGGGGCGCGATGAAGGCCCAGTCGTCCAGCGCGGCCTGCAGGGTGGGAGCGATGCCGTCGGCGATGTGGGCGGCTTTCAGGTCGCGCGAGACGACGGCCAGCTGGCCGTCGCGCGATCCATCGTTGAGGGTGGCGAGTTTCATGTCGCCATTGTAGTGCAGCCGGGCCGGCGGCAAGCCGCTCAGAAGGTGCCGAGCAACCCCACGCCGACCACGTTCTGGTAGTAGTCGTAGTCGATCATGCTCTGGCCATAGCCCGAGAAATACTGCACATAGCCCTTGAAGTGACCTGCCAGCGGGAAAGCCCAGCTGAGCTGGACCGCGCCGCGGTTCGTCGAGAAGTTACGGCGCAGCAGGGCCGAGTAATCGTGTCCGTTATTGCGGTAGGTGATGGCCAGGTCGCCACGGCCCATGTAGTCGACGATGTTCGGGTTATCGTCGTCGCTCGCCGCTTCGTTGATGCGTTTCCAGACTCGTCCGGTGACGGTGAATCCTGCCCGCTCCAGGCCGACACGGGCGTAGACCCTGTTCCAGCTGCGCGACAAGGTCGATACCTGGCCGTTCGACTGGTGTACCACGCCCAGGTTGAAGAAACTCGCGTGCATGCCCAGCACGTCGAAGTTCAGCGGCATTACCGCCATCAGCTCGGGCTGGTAATTGGTTTCGCGGAAGGGACTGGATGCCTGGCGGTTGCCGGCCTGCCAAAAACTGTTCTGCGTATAGCCGAACCACAGGTCGACCGGCTTCTTCCCGATGTCTTCCAGCACCTTGGTCTTGAAGCTCAGCTGGTACACCAGTTCGTTGTGCGCCAGGTCGGTGTTGAAGTCGGCGAGGTTGCGGAAGGGCCGGTAAGGCGCATCGTTCGGATGCGCCGTGCGCGTGATCATCAGGTAGTTCGCGTTGTGCGGACGGAAATTGAAGACGCCACGCTTGTGCTCCCGATCCAGTTCCCAATGATCGGCCAGGYTGAAGCCGCGGGTCTTTTCGGGCGAGAGGTCGAGGGCGGACTGGACTTCGCGCTCGGATTGCGCCGCCGGCGGGCTGGACACCGCTGCGGCCGCTGGTGCGGGCGCGGGCGCGGGGCCGACGCCGGCGAGACGGTCATAGCAGGCCAGGCGCTGGGCGGCATCGGTGATCTGTGCACAGCCGGCCAAGTCCGGAGCGCCCTGCTGGGCCAAGGCGGGATTCAGAACAAAGAGTGCTGAAACGGAGAGGAATCGGTACGTTTTCGGAGAAATCAATATCATCTTGCTGAGTTGCCTCAATAGTAATGACAAGTGTCGCGGAAAAAGCTGCCGTGCGTCGCACGAAACCACCGCTGCTTTCGCAAGCACCGTCTCAGGGCACCAGCAAATCCAGCTGTGCCCGCTCCAGATAGCACCACTCCCCTTCCTTCAGGCCGAGCGATTCGAGCGTCAGGCCGCCGATCTGCGAGCGGTGCAGGGCCGCGCAGTGGTTGCCGGCTGCGGCCAGCATGCGTTTGACCTGGTGATATTTTCCCTGCTCCAGCACGATCTCGAGCTGGTGGTCGCCGCGCTGGACGCAGCTCAAGGCCGCCAGCGGAGCGGGCTCATCAATCAGTTGGACGCCGGCCAGCAGCTGGTCGACCAAGGCCTGGGTCACCGGCTCCTGCGTCCTTGCCTGGTAGACCTTCGGCACATGACGCTTGGGCGAGGACTGGGCGTGGATGAAGGGACCGTCGTCCGACATCAGCAGCAGGCCGGTGGTGTCGTGGTCGAGGCGGCCGACCGGCTGCACTTCACGCCAGGTAAATTGTTCGGGCAACAGGGTCAGCACACCGGGATGGTGGCTGGGCTTGCGCGAGCATTCGAAGTTGGCCGGCTTGTAGAGGGCGATATAGACGCGCTCGCGATAGACCCACTCCTCGTCGAACACGGTCAGCACCAGGCCATCGGTCTCGACCGCGGTCTTGTAGCTGGTCTGGACCTCGTCGCCGATCGCGACGTCACCGTCCTCGATCAGGGCGCGGCAGTATTTGCGCGTGCCGAAGCCCTGGGATTGCAGCACGCGGTCAAGGGAAAGTTTGCTCATGGGGCGGGACTTTAACAGAATGGATGTGTATGGCATAGATCAGGTAGTTCCACTGTTTGAATCGGTAGCAAAACTACGTTTGACACGCGTCAATGCCACATCAGTTTCCATTGCTACACTGAAGCCTCGTTAGGAATCGACCTACAATCGTTGAGCTTAGGACTACCGTTCATCAACTTGTAGGATTAACACTCACCGATGTTTCAAACCAAGAGATGAGGTAAATGTGCATATTAAAGAAGAAAAAAATCGCCCTCCCTTTCATGGAAAGGATTCCATGGATCAGACATGCCATGTGGCGAGCGAGTACGCGGCGGCGTTTCCAACCCGCCTCGCGCTGGCGCGCTGGACACGCGGCGGCGATACTCCCCATGTCTTTGCCTCCGCTCACAACGTACCCATGCGTGCCGCATGGTACGGCCAGGCCCAGCGCCAATTCCAGGCCTGGCTCGAGGATGGAGGTTTTCATGCCGAATAAATGAAAACGACGGCTTGCGCCGTCGTTTTCTCCCATAGCGGGATCCAACCTGAGGAATGGAGTTCACTCGAAACCGCCTTGAAGCGGGTCTGTAGGTGTAAGCTACAAAACAACTATAGGCGACACTTTGGAATTTTCAAGGCACATTGATATCAATCAGCGAAGACTCGGAACAGGCCCCCGGTAAATCGAATGCACGGCGCCGGCCCCCACCGATGCGCCAAATTTCTTCAGCACACGCTCCGGCAAGCCTTCATGCGCGGTGTAGTCGATGATGTCTTCGGCCTTCACCACGTCGCGGGCGACGGTGTCGACGGTACCGAAGCCATCGGCCAGGCCCATCTCGACGGCCTTGGCGCCGGTCCAGTAGAGGCCGGAGAAGATTTCCGGATTTTCCTTCAGGCGCTTGCCGCGGCCGGCGCGGACCACGGCGATGAATTGCTCGTGGATTTCGTTCAGCATGGTCAACGCGTGCTGCTTCTGCTTGTCGGATTGCGGGCTGAAGGGGTCGAGGAAGCCTTTGTTTTCGCCCGCCGTCAGCAGGCGGCGCTCGATGCCCAGCTTGTCCATCAGGCCGGTAAAGCCGAAGCCGTCCATCAGCACGCCGACCGAACCGACGATGCTCGCCTTGTTGACGAAGATCTTGTCGGCGGCCGAGGCGATGTAATAGCCGCCTGAAGCGCAGATTTCGTCCACGACCACGTACAGCGGCTTGTTCGGATAGCCCTTCTTGAGGCGCTGGATTTCGTCGACGATGATGCCGGCCTGCACCGGGCTGCCGCCCGGGCTATTGATACGCAATACCACCGCGGCCGAGCCGGCATCGGCGAAGGCCTTGTTCAGGGACGGGATCACGGTATCGGCGGCGCCGCTGCCTTCGTCGTCGATGCTGCCGTCGATTTCGATCAGGGCGGTATGACGGCCGAGGGATTCGGTGCCGGAGCCGGTGCTGAAATCGAAATAGGCCCAGATCGCAAGAAATGCCAGCAACAAGAAGGATAGTTTGAAGAAGATTCCCCAGCGCCGTGCGGCCCGCTGCTCGCGCACCGTGGCAAACACGAGCCGCTCGAGGGTCTCGCGTTCCCAGTTGCGCATGGCGCCCGGGTCATTCACGTTCTGATTCTCGTTCCTGATGTTTTCGCTCATAAATGTGTGCTTGTTTTACTTCGGCGGCTGGAAATGCTGGTCCGGCTGCCAATAGACGCCATCGCCGGATTCGCGCACGGCAATCGGGCGCAGCCTGCCGCCCCGGCAAGGTCCACCTGTGCAGACCCCGGTTTCGGGCGCATAGATCGCGCCGTGGGTCGAACACATGAGGTACAGCTTGCTCGACTCGAAAAACTCGCCCTTGAACCAGTCCAATTCGACGGGAACGTGGGCGCAGCGGTTCAGGTAGCCGTAGACCTTGCCGCCATGGCGCACCACGAAACCGGTGGCTTCATCGCCGAACGCGACCACCGGGAAGCGGACGCCATTGCCGCCGTCGACCAGGGCATCGGACCCGCAGATATAGACCTGGTTTGCTTCGCTCATGCGTTCTCGACCAGCCACTGGTGGAGTTCAGGCACATTCTTTGCCGTGAAGATCGGGTGACATGCATGCAGTTGCTGCACAGGATGCGCGCCATACTCGACCGCGATGCCGGAGGCGCCGGCATTGTTGGCCATAAGCAAGTCGTGCGTCGTGTCGCCGATCATAACGGTGCGACGCATGTCCTGCCCCAGCTCCCTTGTCAATTCTTGCAACATTGCAGGGTGCGGCTTGGAAAATGTCTCGTCCGCGCAACGGGTTGCATCGAAGGTCGACAGCAGTCCGCAGGCATTCAGGGCGCGGTTCAGGCCGACCCGGCTCTTGCCGGTGGCGACGGCCAGGAAATAGCCGAGCTGGGAGAGTTCTTCCAGCATGGCGGGAACGCCACGGAATAGCACCAGTTCGTGGTCTTTTGTCAGGAAATGATAACGATACCGCTCCACCATGCGCGGATACAGGGCCGGGTCGATGTCCGGCATCACGGCCTGCATCGCTTCAAGCAGGCCGAGCCCGATCACGTGCGCGGCGGCGGCATCGCTGGGAACGCTCAGGCCGAGGTCCTTGGCGGCGGATTGGATGCATTTGACGATGGTGGCGGTGCTGTCCATCAGCGTGCCATCCCAGTCGAAGACGATCAGGTCGAATTGCTTGCGTGCCATTATGAATGTTTGCTTGTCGGTTGCCCCAAGCTTACCAAGAAACGCTCGCATTCCGCCGGCAGCGGCGCCGTCAGGGTCATCGGCTTGCCGGTTTCGGGGTGCTGGAAAGTGATCCGGTACGCATGCAGGAACATCCGCTTGAGGGCTCCGCGCGTATTGTTTGCCTTCTGAAGCTGCTTGTTCAATGCAAAATCGCCGTATTTCTCGTCACCTGCGATCGGGAAACCGCTCGATGCCAGGTGCACGCGGATCTGGTGCGTACGTCCGGTCTTGAGCTCGGCTTCGAGCAGGGCGAAGCCTTCCCAGCGGCGCAGCAGGTTGAACACGGTATGCGCTTCCTGGCCGCCGGCCTGCACCACTACGCGGCGCTCGCCCTCCGAGGTCGTGTACTTGTGCAGGGGCAGCTTGACGTGCTGGCGCGGGTTGGTCCAGTTGCCGCTGACCAGGGTCAGGTAGCGCTTGTCCGTCTTGCCGTCACGCATTTGCTCGTGCAAATTGGTCAGCGCCGAACGTTTCTTCGCTAACAACAATAAACCCGAGGTTTCGCGGTCGAGGCGATGCACCAGTTCCAGGAACTTGGCTTGCGGACGCGCCGCGCGCAGCTGTTCGATGACGCCATAGGACACGCCCGAGCCCCCATGCACGGCGACGCCGGCCGGTTTGTCGATCACCAGCAGGTGGCTGTCCTCATGCACGATCGCGAATTCGGCGCCGGGCACGGGAGCGCTGCCGGCTGCCTTTTCGGCGATGCGGATCGGCGGAATACGCACCACATCGCCCGTTTGCAGGCGGTACAACTGATCGATACGCCCTTTGTTCACACGCACTTCGCCAGAGCGGAGGATGCGGTAAATATGGCTTTTGGGGACACCTTTACAAACACGCAGCAGGTAGTTGTCGATACGTTGCCCGGCTTCTTCTTCAGCGATTGTTACAAGCTGGACAGAATTTCTCTCTAAGTCCTTCATTTTGAATATATAATCGACAGGCGGCGGTCAAACCTCTGCTGGTGTAAGAATTAAAACGATATTTTACACAGGGGCGCCTTCGTCGACCCCGCAAAAATGCGAATTCGATGAAGAAAAAAAGGAATCTCGCAAAATCGTAGCGAGCGGAAGTAGTGGTGACCGAGAAGCGCGGCTGTACGAAAGTACAGCGAGCATCGCAGGCCGCCAATGCGAAGCGCAGCAGGTTGGGTGAGATGACAAACGTGTACGCACATTCTTGTGCGCGCCAAGGTTGCACCGCAGTTGTAATCGGGTAGCGCACAGGACTGCAGGATTGGATTGTTTGGAATCGTAAGGATAAGTACCGGCAAGCCAGGTTCAGCCTGGCTCGCCGGGTGATGGCGTCGATAACGCTTGTCGTTTTCGCCGGACCCGCTGCAAGGAGCCTCTCCAGGAACCCGCAGGCCAAGGCTGATAAGCGCCTGGTCCGGATTCCCGCTACGGTCGCCCCGCGGTCTGGCTGTGGTCGCTGTTAGCACCCGCCCCAAGGCCCTGGCGCCGCCCTGATCGGGCCGCGCCGGCCGAACAAGGTTGCGGCGTGCGCGCGACAATGACGTTCGATGCCATTTGCGCCCTGTGGCCGGCAATGCCGTGCCACGCCCCGGGCATACCACCGCCAACACTCCCCTCCCCGCGTACGTTTCCAGCAATTAAACGGTCCACGGGCCGCGGAGTTAATAAAAATGAAACGTATGTTGTTTAACGCTACGCAGCAAGAGGAGCTGCGCGTAGCGATTGTCGACGGCCAAAAACTGATCGACATCGATATCGAGACCGCCGGTCGCGAACAGCGAAAATCGAATATCTACAAAGGCGTCATCACCCGAATCGAACCCTCCCTTGAAGCCTGCTTCGTCAGCTACGGCGAAGACCGCCACGGTTTCCTCCCCTTTAAAGAAGTCGCCCGCTCCTATTTCCGTGAAGGTGTCGACGTCCGGAATTGCACCATCAAGGAAGCCCTGCGCGAAGGCCAGGAAATCATGGTGCAGGTCGAGAAAGAGGAACGCGGCAACAAAGGCGCGGCACTGACGTCCTTCATTTCGCTGGCCGGCCGCTACCTGGTCCTGATGCCGAATAATCCGCGCGGCGGCGGCGTCTCCCGCCGGGTCGAAGGCGAAGAACGCCAGGAACTGCGCGAGACCATGGACAAGCTGGACCTGCCGCAGGGCATGTCGGTGATTGCCCGGACCGCCGGCATCGGCCGCACCGTCGAAGAACTCCAGTGGGACCTGAATTACCTGATGCAACTCTGGCGCGCGATCGAAGGCGCCGGCAAATCGGCCCCCGGGGCCTTCCTGATCTACCAGGAATCCTCCCTCGTCATCCGCGCCATCCGCGACTACTTCCAGCCCGACATCGGTGAAGTCCTGATCGACACCGACGACATCTTCGACCAAGCCCAGCAGTTCATGAGCCACGTGATGCCCGACATGGCGCACCGCGTGAAACGCTACACCGACGACGTCCCGCTGTTCTCCCGTTTCCAGATCGAACACCAGATCGAGACCGCGTACTCGCGTACCGTCCCGCTGCCGTCGGGCGGCGCGATCGTGATCGACCACACCGAAGCCCTGGTGTCCATCGACGTCAACTCGGCCCGCGCCACCCGCGGTTCGGACATCGAGACCACCGCCTTCAACACCAACTGCGAAGCGGCCGACGAAGTCGCCCGCCAGCTGCGCCTGCGTGACCTGGGCGGCCTGATCGTGATCGACTTCATCGACATGGAAGTCGCCAAGAACCAGCGCGAAGTCGAACAGCGCCTGAAGGATGCCCTGCACCATGACCGTGCACGTGTCCAGATGGGCAAGATCTCGCGCTTCGGCCTGATGGAACTGTCGCGCCAGCGCCTGCGTCCTTCGCTGTCGGAAGGTTCGCACGTCACCTGCCCGCGCTGCTCGGGCACTGGCCACATCCGCGATACCGAATCCTCCGCCCTGCAGGTGCTGCGCATCATCCAGGAAGAGGCGATGAAGGAAAACTCGGCCGCGATCCACGTCCAGGTTCCGGTCGACGTCGCTGCGTTCCTGCTGAACGAAAAGCGCGGCGAAGTGCTGAAGATCGAGAACCGTCACCGCATCACCGTCATCCTGATCCCGAACAAGCATCTGGAGACCCCGCACTACAAGCTCGAGCGCATCAAGCACGACGATCCGCGCCTGGAAGACGCCGCCTCCAGCTACACGATGGCCGAGTCGGCCGACACCGACATGGCTTACGCCAAGCGCCAGAAGGAAGAAGCCAAGCCGCGCCAGGAAGCCGTGGTCAAGACCATCACCCCGGCCCAGCCGGCGCCGATGGTGGAGCGCCGCGAACCGGTCAAGGCCGAGGCCGCTCCTGCCGCGGCCCCCGCCGCGCCGGTGGCGCCACCGCCTCCGGCCGAGCAGGGCTTCTTTGCCAAGCTGCGTAATTTCTTCTTCGGCAGCCCGGCGCCGATGACCCCGCCGCCGGCTCCGGCAGCGGCGCCCGTCAAGCCGGCCGAGCCGGCAGCGGCAGCCGCCGAACGCGGCGAGCGCGGCAACCGTGGCCAGCGCAATGGCCGTGGCGGCCGTAACGGTACGGGCACCGGCAAGGGCCGCGAGCGCGAAGACCGCGAACAGCTCGCCAAAGGCGCGCCGGCCGACGAGACCGCCAAGCCGGTCGACGCCGAAGGCAAGCCGGCCCGTCCGCCGCGCAAGCCGCGTGAACCGCGCGAGCCGCGCGAAGGCCGCGAGACCCGTGAAGTGCGCGAAACCCGCGACCAGGCCGAGGCACCAGCCCAGCCGGCCCCGCGCGCCGAGCGTGGCGAACGCGCCGAGCGTCCGGAACGTGCCGAGCGCCAGCCGCGCCAGCCGCGTGAGCGTGCCGAGCGCGCCCAGGTGGTCGAAGCCAAGGCCGACGAACTGAGCGTGGTCCAGGCTAGCGCCGCGACCACCGTCACGATCGCGACGACCGCTCCGAATGGCGATCAGGAAATCATCCAGGAGCAAGTGGTGAAGACCGTGACGGCCATCGGCCCGGACGGCGAGGAAGCCGAGACCGATGGTGGCGACGAGCCGCGCCGCCGCCGCCGTCGTGGCGGCCGCAACCGCAACCGCCGCGATCGCGACGGGGCCGACATCATCGACAACGAGAGCGGTGAAGAAGGCGCGGCACCGGCCTTCGCACCGGTTGCCGACGAAGAAGCCGCCAAGGTCCAGGCCGAAACCAAGGCTGCGAGAGCCAAAGGCGCCAAGCCGGCCAAGGCTGCTGCTGCCCCGGGTCCGTGGCCCTTCCCGACCGCCGCTTCGGTGAAAGCCGCTGCCGAGAAAGCCGCGGCCGAACACGCCGCCGCCGAACAAGCCGCAGCCCGGGCACGTGCCGAAGCCGCGGCAGCAGAAGCCCTGCACGTCGCCGCCGCACAGGCAGCAGCCGAGGCCGCTGCCGCAGAGGTGAAGGCATCGAACCAGGGTGCGTGGCCCTTCCCGACCGCGAAATCGGTCGCCGAAGCCGCAGCCCGTCACGCTGCCGCCATGGCGCCGGTTGCTCCGGTTGCTCCGGTTGCTCCGGTTGCTCCGGTTGCTCCGGCACCGGCTCCGGTTGAAGCCGTGGCTCCGGTCGAAGCCGCCGCTCCGGCTGCCCAGCCGGTCGTGATGCCGGCGCCGGTGGCGCCGGTCGCCTCGGCCCCGGCTCCGGTCGCAGCCCCCGCACCGGCACCGGCTCCGGTTGCCGCTGCCCCGGCCGATCTGGGCGAAACGCTGGCCCAGGCCGGTCTGCAACTGGCATCGACCGATCCGGAAAAGCTGCGCGCCGCCCAGGAAGCGGCCGCCCAGTCCCAGCAGCCGGTCCGTCTCGGCCGCACCCGCAAGCTTGCGCCGCCGCCGGCCCAGGAGCCGCTGATCCAGGTGGATACGCGCCAGTAAGACGCGGTCTTGTCCAATAAAAAAGGAAGCTTCGGCTTCCTTTTTTTTGTCTGTAAGATAAACCAACTTTGACCATCGCTTGTTGCATGCATCCCCAGCCCATCCCCTTCCGCACCGCCCTGCGCTACTGGCTCAAGCTGGGTTTCATCAGCTTCGGCGGACCGGCCGGACAGATCGCGATGATGCATGCCGAGCTGGTCGAACGCCGCCGCTGGATCTCCGAGCAGCGCTTCCTGCACGCGCTCAACTACTGCATGCTGCTGCCCGGCCCGGAAGCGACCCAGCTCGCCGTCTACATCGGCTGGCTGATGCACCGTACCCTCGGCGGCATCGTGGCCGGGGTGCTGTTCGTGCTGCCTTCGCTGCTGATCCTGATCGCGCTGTCGTGGATCTACATGGCCTACGGCCACCTGCCGGCCATCGCCGGCGTCATGAACGGCATCAAGCCGGCGGTGGTCGCCATCGTGCTCGGCGCCGCCTGGCGCATCGGCAGCCGTACGATCCGCAACTGGCTGCTGGCCGCCATCGCCGCTTGCGCCTTCGTCGCCATCGCCGTGCTGGCGCTGCCCTTCCCGCTGGTGGTGCTGGGCGCGGCGCTGGCGGGCGTCGTGGGCGGACGCCTGCGCCCCGCCCTGTTCCAGCCCGGCGGCGCCCACAAGGCGGGCGGCAAGTCCCATGGCCCCGCGCTGATCGACGACGACACGCCGACGCCGCCACACGCCCGCTTCAGCTGGCGCGGGCTGGTGCGGGTGAGCCTGGCCGGCTGCGGCATCGGCCTGGCGGCCTGGCTGCTGCTGGCGGCGCTGTACGGCCCGTCGGGCGCGCTGGCGAGCATGGGCTGGTTCTTCACCAAGGCCGCGATGATGAGTTTTGGGGGCGCCTATGCCGTGCTGCCCTACGTCGTGCAGGGCGCCGTCGAGCACTATGGCTGGCTGAGCGCCGGACAGATGATCGACGGCCTGGCCCTTGGCGAGACCACGCCCGGCCCGCTGATCATGATCGTGGCTTTTGTGGGCTTCGTCGGCGGCTGGACCCATGCGCTGTTCGGGCCGGGCGCACTGTTCGCCGCCGGCGCGGCCGGGGCGGCAGTGGCCAGCCTGTTCACCTTCCTGCCCTCCTTCGTGTTCATCCTGGCCGGCGGGCCGCTGGTCGAGTCCACGCGCGGCGACCTGCGCATGACGGCGCCCCTGACGGCGATCTCGGCGGCGGTGGTCGGCGTGATCGTGAGCCTGGCGGTGTTCTTCGGCGGCCAGGTCTTCCTGGCCGGCGGCAGGCCGCACTGGCCGGCGATCGCGATCGGCGCCACCGCCACCGTCGCCCTGCTCCGCTACAAGGTGGGAACGATCCCGCTGATCCTCGCCTGTGCGCTTGCGGGCATCATGCTATCGTATTGGAATGTCTGAGAAAATCATCATGCTGGGCGACGCCGGATCGCCGGCAATGCCGGTGCCGACGGCGCCGGCCGAACCTTCGGGGCTGCTCGCGGACGCGCTCGGCCGGCCGCTGCACGACTTGCGCATCTCGGTCACCGACCGCTGCAACTTCCGCTGCGTCTACTGCATGCCGAAAGAGGTGTTCGACAAGAACTACGCCTACCTGCCCCACTCCTCGCTGCTGAGCTTCGAGGAGATCACCCGGGTGGCGCGCCTGTTCGTCGCCCACGGCGTCGAGAAGATCCGCCTGACCGGCGGCGAGCCGCTGCTGCGCAAGGACCTGGAACGCCTCGTCGCCCAGCTGCGCGAACTGCGGACGCCGTCCGGCCGCCCGCTCGACCTCACCCTCACCACCAACGGCTCGCTGCTGGCGCGCAAGGCCCGCGTACTGAAGGACGCCGGCCTGGACCGCGTCACGGTTTCGCTCGACGCCATCGACGACGCCATCTTCAAGCGCATGAACGACGTCGACTTCGCGGTCTCCGATGTCCTCGAAGGCATCGAGGCCGCGAACGCCGCCGGCCTCGGTCCGGTGAAGGTCAACATGGTGGTCAAGGGCGGCATGAACGACGCCCAGATCCTGCCCATGGCGCGCCACTTCAAGGGCACGCCGACCATCTTGCGCTTCATCGAATACATGGACGTGGGCGCCTCGAACGGCTGGAATATGGACGAAGTCATTCCGTCCAACGAAGTGGTGCGGCGCATCGCCGCCGAGATGCCGCTCGAACCCATCGGCGCCAACTACGCGGGCGAGACCGCTTCGCGCTGGCGTTACGTGGACGGCAGCGGCGAGCTCGGCATGATCTCGAGCGTGACCCAGGCCTTCTGCAGCGACTGCTCGCGCATCCGCCTGTCCACCGAGGGCAAGCTCTACACCTGCCTGTTCGCGACCCGCGGCCACGACCTGCGCGCCCTGCTGCGCGAAGACCGCAGCGACCTCGAGATATCGTCCAGCATCGCCCAGCTGTGGAGCCGGCGCGCGGACCGCTATTCGGAAACGCGGACGATCAATACCGAAGGCCTGTCGCGCGGCGCGAAGAAAATCGAAATGTCTTACATCGGCGGATAAGAAAATGAATACTGCATCGATCAGCGGCCTGGTCCTGGCCGGCGGACGCGGCACGCGCATGGGCAACGTGGACAAGGGCCTGCAGCCCTTCGGCGGCTCGACCATGGTGGCGCACGTCCTGGACCGCCTGCGGCCGCAGGTGGCCAGCGTGGCCATCAACGCCAACCAGAACCTCGAAGCCTATGGCGCCTTCGGCGTGCCGGTCTGGCCGGACGATACGCCGGGCTTTGCCGGTCCGCTGGCCGGACTGGAAGCGGGCCTGCGCCGCTGCGCCACGCCCTATCTGCTGACCGCCCCCTGCGACTCGCCGTTCCTGCCGTCGGACCTGGCGGCGCGCCTGCTGCAGGGCCTGGAGGATGCCGGCGCCGACCTCGCGCTGGCGGTGACGGAAGAAAACGGCCTGCGCCAACCGCATCCAGTTTTCTGCATAATTAAATCCAGTAAAGTGGACGTGCTGTCGGCCTATCTTGCCGCCGGCGGACGCCGCATGGACGGCTGGTACCCGCAGATCAAGGTGGCCGAGGTGCTGTTCGAGGACGCCGCCGCCTTCCGCAACATCAATACCCGCGACGAGCTGCAGAGTCTCGATCCCGCCGGGTCGCCCGTATCTGCTCCGCGCTTGGCCGACGTCGTCAGCTGCCTGTCCGCATATGACCCGGATGCCCTGCCGGTGCGCGACGCCCAGCGGATCATCCGCGACTTCGTTTCGCCGCTGCGCGCGACCGAACAGGTGGCGCTGCGCGCCGCGCTGGGACGGGTGCTGGCGGCGGACATCACGTCGCCGATCGACGTGCCGGCCCACGACAACTCGGCGATGGACGGCTATGCCCTGCGCGGCGAAGATTTGTCTACCGAAGCGTTGGTGCTTCTGCGCGTGATCGACACCGTGTATGCCGGTCGCACCTCCAGCGCCGTACCCGGCCCCGGCGAATGCGTGCGCATCATGACCGGCGGCGTGATGCCTGCCGGCTGCGACAGCGTGGTGCCGCAGGAACTCGTGACCGAATCCGGCGGTGTCATGGTCATGGCCCCCGGCACCATCCGCGCCGGCGACAACCGCCGCCTGGCCGGCGAAGACCTGAAGGCCGGCAGCGCCGCCCTGCGCAAGGGGAAGGTCATCCGCCCGGCCGACCTGGGCCTGCTGGCATCGCTCGGCGTGGCCGAGGTGCCGGTGCGGCGGCGCCTGCGCGTCGCCTTCTTCTCGACCGGCGACGAGCTGCGCTCGATCGGCCAGCCGCTCGACGAAGGCTGCGTCTACGACAGCAACCGCTACACCATCTACGGCATGCTGACGCGGCTGGGCTGCGACATCATCGACATGGGCGTGGTGCGCGACGACCCGCAGGCGCTGGAAGACGCATTACGCGAGGGCTGCGAAAACGCCGACGCCATCATCACCTCGGGCGGCGTCTCGGTGGGCGCGGCCGACTACACGAAGCAGATCATGGCGAAGCTCGGCGACGTCACCTTCTGGAAGATCGGGATGCGCCCGGGCCGTCCGCTGGCCTTCGGCCGCATCGCCTCCAAGGGCCACAGCGCCTTCCTGTTCGGGCTGCCGGGCAATCCGGTGGCGGTGATGGTCTCCTTCTACTTCTTCGCCCGCGAAGCGCTGCTGCGCATGATGGGGGCCGAGGCGCCTTTGGAGTTGGTGCGTGCCCGCTCCGTGGCGTCCATTCGCAAGAAACCGGGGCGTACCGAATACCAGCGCGGCGTGCTGTCGCGCGGCGCCGATGGGCAGCCCGAGGTGAAGATCACCGGCTCGCAAGGCTCGGGCATCCTGCGCTCGATGTCGGAGGCGAACTGCATGGTGGTGCTGCAGGATGAACAGGGTAGCGTGCAGGCTGGGGAGATGGTGGATGTGTTGATGTTCGAGGGCTTGATTTGAACATCTCTTGCTGTCCGCTTCTGGGGTTGGCATGCGTAACTGATATTTAGCAAAGACTTTATTGATATCAATGTAGCGACGATTCGGATTCCTACCATTGAGCAGTTCTGCTTACATGGATTGGAAACCCTGGATGAATTTCAAAGATATCGTCGAAGGATTCGCCGGCTTATCCGAAGCGAATCGTCCCATCCGGGCGCGGCTGTCCAAAGGACCGCGCGTGCTCGAAGACGTCTTGTTGGTCAAGCGCGCCACCGGAAGCGAGACCTTATGCGGTGGGCTGGAATACCGCCTCCTGTGTGTATCGACGCGTGTCGATCTCCCCTTGAAGGAATTCATTGCGTCGCCGGTCGAGCTGCAGTTCGTGACGGATCGCGGCGATCTGCGCTCCGTGTGCGGCATTGTCGCGCAAGCGGCTGCGGGGCAGAGCGACGGCGGCCTGGCGACCTATGAACTGGTGCTGCGCGACGCACTGGCGCTGATGGAGTGCCGCAGCAATACACGCGTCTTCCGCAACCTGAACGAATTGGACATTACCGAAGTCATCCTCGACGAGTGGCGACGGAACAATCCCGTGCTGGCCAAGGCTTTCGACGTGGACTGGTCCTTTGTGACCGGCAGCTATCCCGCCCGCGAATTCACGATGCAGCATAACGAATCCGACGCGGACTTCCTGCGCCGGCTTTGGAAACGGCGCGGCATCGCATGGTTCATGCGGCCCGGACAAGCCAGCCAGGACATACCGGCTCATTCCCTGGTGCTGTTCGACGACGCGTTCACGCTCCCGCAGAATGCCGCCGGTACCGTCCGCTATCACCGGGACGACGGCACCGAGCAAAGCGACAGCATTTTCGCGTGGAGCCCGGTACGCGCGCTCAGACCCGGCAATGTCAGTCGCCTCAGCACGGATTACATGCAGGGCCGTCCGATGACAAGTCACACGCCGTCCCATATCGATCAGGGAGCGGCGGGCAACCGGTTCGCATTCAGTCTCGACGATTACCTGATCGACGTGCCGCACGCAGGCGGCGATGGAGAAGACTACCGGAACCTCGGTGAATTGCGCATGAAGCGCCATGAGTACGAATCGAAGTGCTTTCATGGCGAAAGCAGCGTGCGTGATTTGTGTATCGGACAGTGGATCGGCTTGACCGGCCATCCCGAGATCGATACCCACCCCGCAAAAGAACGGGAATTCATCGTCACGCGTCTGGAGGTCGAGGCGGAAAACAATCTTCCCAAGACCGTCGCGGACCGCGTACAGCGCTTATTCACCCACAACCGGTGGAACGAAGGGCCCGTCGATAGCGCGCTACGGCAAGCCAGCGACGAACGCGGCATGCGTTATACCAATCGCTTTTCTTGCGTGCGTCGCGGCATTCCCATCGTCCCCGCCTTCGACCCGCGTAGCGATTTGCCGCGCCCGCAACTGCAGAGCGCCATCGTGGTCGGCCCACCCGGCGAAGAGGTGCACTGCGACGAGAATGGCCGGGTCAAGGTGCGCTTTCCGGGCACCAGGGTGGAGGACCATAGCCACGCGCAAGGGGCGGGCGCCAGCGATACCGGCCGCGACTCCGCCTGGGTACGCGTAGCCAGTACCTGGGCCAGCAATCAATGGGGAACGATCACGCTGCCTCGGGTGGGAGATGAAGTCATCGTCGATTTCCTCGGCGGAGATCCGGACAAGCCGATCATCGTGGCGCAAGTCTATGGAGGAATGGCTCCGCCACCCACCTTCAGCCACACTGGTAGGCTGCCCGGCAACAAATACCTGGCTGGCATCAAGAGCAAGGAAGTACAAGGCCTTCGCTACAACCAGCTGCGTCTCGACGACACCCCGGGACAGATCAATGCGCAACTCTCTTCCCAGCACGGACATAGCGAACTGAATCTCGGCTGGCTCACCCATCCGCGCAACGACGGCAAGGGTGAGGCACGCGGCGAAGGTGCCGAGCTGCGCAGCGACCACGCGGTTGCGGTACGCGGAGCGCAAGGCGTGCTCATCAGCGCCGCGGCACGCCAGAAGGCCAGCGGCAAACAACTGGACCGCGCCGAACTGATCGGTCTGGTCGAGGCGCTACAGGGTGTACAGCAGCAGCTCTCCGAACTGTCGGTGACCCATCACGCGGACGCTACCTCCGACAAAGAGCTCAAACAGCTGATCGCTTACCTGAAGCAGTGGGAAGCCGGCAGCAACACCGACAGCAATGGCACGGGCGATGGCGGCCAGGCAGTGGTCGCGCTTTCCGCGCCCGCAGGCGTCGCGCTAAGCAGCCAGGACAACATCGCCATCGGCGCACAGACGCATGTCGATGTGCTCAGCATCGGGAACACCCAGCTGTCGGTCGGCAGAAAACTGCTGGCGCGAGTATCGGAAAGTATCAGCCTGTTCGCGCACCGGCTCGGTATCAAGCTGATCGCCGCGAGCGGCAAGCTCGAACTGCAGACACAT
This sequence comes from Massilia sp. 05N420, assembly GCF_056397205.1. Lineage (NCBI taxonomy): Bacteria > Pseudomonadati > Pseudomonadota > Betaproteobacteria > Burkholderiales > Oxalobacteraceae > Massilia > Massilia sp. 05N420. Next base: position 15,679 of record NZ_JBFTMX010000030.1, on the reverse strand, counting down.
GCCGACGATATTGAGCTCACCTCTTCCAAGCGCATCGTCTTGACTGCCACCGAGGAGATCGTGCTGCAGGCACCGAAGATCCGCATGGTGGCGCAGGGCGCGCAAGTGGATATCGGCGGTGGCTCCATCACGCAGCAGAGCAGCGGTGAGCACACCATCAAGTCGTCGAAATTCGCGCACGTCGGGCCCGGTGGCGGTAGCCCGGCCGCGGTGAAGCTCCCTGTCAGCGAATCGACGCACGACCAGCAGACCGTTCTGCGGTGGATAGGAACCGATGAGCCGATGAAGAACCAGCGGTATCGCATCACCACGGAGGACGGGCGCACGTTCGAAGGGCGTACCGATGCGACTGGACTGACCGAGCGTTTCACCAGTGCCATTCCTTTCGGACGCTACAGCATCGAGGCGCTGGACGACTGATCTCATGGGGAGAATGCGATGACCAAAGCCGAACATCCTCTACCAGCGCAACAGCACGCTGGTGCGGCTCGCAAGGCGGAAGGGTTTGCGACGCCGAAGCAGGATCAAAACCCGCAGTGCGCGCGGATGCTGCCCAAGCGGGTATTGCCGATCATTTTTTTGCCGGGGATTATGGGGTCGAATTTGCGGATGAGTGCCGAGCGGCAGAGGGAGCTGGGACAGAAGGACAATATCGCTTGGCGGCCGGATGGCCTTGGAGTATCGAACGTACATAAGAACTCAAAGAATGATGCTCGCGAGCGCCAATTGCGGCTGGATCCGTTGCAAACCACAGTGGACATTTATGACCCGTCCGGGCCATCCGACGTCAGCGGCGACGGGCGGCATGGTAATGTCAAATTGGAGACCAGCTTTCAATCGCCATTGCTGACAAACGATCCAACGGCTAAACCTGGCGGACGCACTGCCGTACAAAAGGCTCGAGCCCGAGGCTGGGGTGAAGTTTACTTCAAAAGCTATGGCACGCTGCTGCAGCATCTCGAAACACGCCTCAACAGTACCTTTTTCGAAGGCAAGATGCGTCCTGAGTGGCGCGACGTGGTTGGCGTCGATCCACGGGCTTGGAGCTTGGATCCCAGACTGCCGCAGAAGGCCTTGACCGAAGACGAGCTCAAAAAGGTCGCCACCGGCTGTTGGTTTGCAGTCTATGCTTTCGGCTACAACTGGCTGCAATCGAATGGAGACAGTGCGACGATCATCGCAGAGCGCATCAACAAAATCATGGATGAGTTGAACGCATCTGGTTATGAATGCAATCAAGTGATTGTTGTCACCCACTCGATGGGTGGCCTTGTAGGGCGCGCCCTGATCCATCCTGATTTCGGCAACCTGCAGGACAAGGTGCTGGGTATCGTGCATGGTGTGATGCCTGCGATAGGCGCCCCGGCAGCCTACAAGCGCATGCGGGCGGGATTCGAGGATCCCGGCATGATGAGCCCCAGCCTGGAAGCCATCGAAGCAAGCATTGCGGCCAAGGTGGCCGGCAACTATGGCGACGAAGTCACCGCAGTACTGGCGAACGCTCCGGGTGGATTGCAATTATTGCCTGGCGAGTCTTATGGCAATGGCTGGCTGCGGGTGCGCCACAATGGGCTGGACCTGGAAGCTTGGCCGAAGGAGGGAGATCCTTACCGTGAAATCTACAAAGTACGAGGCAAGTGGTATGCGCTTTTCCGCGAAAAGTGGATCAACCCTTCCGGATTGACTCAACGGCAAGGTGGCGGAACGTTTAAACGAACGTGCACCTATCTCGATATAGCGCAGAGTTTTCATCAAGCAATTGCAAATACATATCATCCCAACAGTTACGCACACTATGGCGCCGACCCGGAGCGGCGAAGCTTCGGTGAAGTCATATGGGAAATCGACAGGAACTGTGCCGACCCCGAAGGCTGGAGGAACTGGCCTATTCTCAGTGACACCAGGCAAGGCAAACTGGAACTCGTCCGCTGGGATCCCAACTACCATGGCAAGAACTTCGTAGAGCGTCCTGTTATCGCTAGTCCCAAATCCATCAACGCTGCTGCCACGCCGATTTCAAACATCGGCGGCAGTAAATCGATTCACGCGACGATTCTTCCGGCAAGCGCGCTCGGTGACCAAACTGTACCTGCCCTTTCTGCCGACCATCAGCTCAACAGCGGTAAGTTCAAGGCGATTTTCCGCCAGACCGGTTACGAACATCAATCCAGTTACAAAGATCCTCGGGCGATCGCCTCAACCTTGTACAGCATCGTGCGCATCGCTGAAAAGGCAACATGGAAATGCTGAAGGGACTCTCATGCAAATGACAACCATGAAACGCCTGTTGCTTGTTCCGCTCGCAGCCACGACCTTGCTGCTCGCTGCTTGCGACCACAACCCCAGAGAATGGAAGACGCCAAACATGACCTCACTCACGCCCCGTTTGCAATCCATGTTTGCAAAAACCAAGACTGTCTGCTTCGGTCGCTTCATGGCCGACGTGCCTGCATCGGCGACCGTGCTCTGGGCAGATCCAATTGTTCCGCTCACGGTCAGCATCTATCCAAACGGTGTGGATGAGGTGAAGGCATTGGAGCAAAAATTCATCAACGAACTAAAAAGCAAAAAGGCTATTTACCTCAATAAAATCCCTTTACTAATCTCGGTTGACGAAGTGCATCAGCCAGAAGGGAAAATCGTAACCGGTTACGCCGGATTTGAATCCGTTGCCGACCTTAAAATCAATGGCTATTTCAGGTGGAACGATGACGGCCTTGTCATAAATTCAATGCCATTGAAAGAAGAAAAAAACGAAACAATTGCAGACATAAATAGCATCGCTCAACGTTTGCGAAAACGTACAGAAAGCGAAATCCCCACTGAACCAGGCAACTGCATTGAATATGCTTTCTTGCCGGACAAGCCAAACCCAAGCAAGGAAGATCTTATGGAACACATCCGTGTCGGCTTCCGCTTGAAGGAATTTCCCGATGCTCACTTCTCGATCTATGTCGCACCCTCAAATCCTCACAACCCCGAGGGCGACTCGCTTAAAGCACAGTGGAAAAGAATCATGGAAGATCCAGCGACTCCAGAAGAGAAAAAATCGCTTGCCAGCATCAAATTCTTCCGCCAAAGCCCGCGTCAGATCCATGATTGGAAAACCGGCTACGAAGTCCTCGTCCGTAACCCCGATGAGGAGGGGGTACATTCTTATCACGACTTCCAAGTCAAATTCATTGGCCTCCCGCACGATCCTTACAGACCTTATGCAGACATTCAGTTCCAGACCGGCGTCGCCAACAACGCCGCCGGCGCCGCCAAAGCCAGCCTGACCGACGAAGAAGCCATCGCAGTATGGGACAAAATCACCAGTACCATCCGGGTACGCCCAACAAGCGCCACGCCGGCAAAGACTGCTGGCGCTGACCCGCATCCACAAATCCCGCTAGGTGAGCTTGCCGCAACCGGACGCGCCTGTCCTCAGACCGGCTGGTGGGAAGCCGATGAACCAGGAACTACCGAAGGGGAGCGACGCCGGCATTTCAACTCAGGCGAACGAATGCCGCACGTGGTATCGCTTGGCGAACCGTCCATCTGGCAAAAGCTCAAGGGCGAGCGCCCTTCTTACCGCACTGCGACCGTGTGGAAGCTGGTCGCTTACGGCGAGGCTCCTGCACAGGCTTCCTCCGCCAACCTTGCTGCAAACCACATCCCGGGCAGCGCGACCGAAAATGGCGGACACGACGAGCCTCCAACAAACGAAAAAGGTTAAGCCATGCGCAACGTGATCCGTCTAGGCGACCCCACTTCACACGGTGGCAAGGTCGAAAGCGTAAGCGCGACGCACTTCACGGTCGGCGGCATCCCGGTCGCCCGCGTCGGCGACAAATGCAGCTGCCCCATCAAGGGCCACGACAACTGCACGATCGCCGAGGGCGACCCGCATCACGTCATCGACGGGATCGCCGTTGCACACGAGGGTCATAAAGCGACGTGCGGCGCGACATTGATTGCGACGACAGGCAATTACGGCGGCGAATGATCAAGCGAGGTCGTCGCCATCCGCCGGCGCAGCCCCCAGCATCAACTGCGCCGCCTCGCTCGGCAGCGCCTCGACCGACTTCAGCTTGCGCGCCATCTGCCGGCTGCGCACCTCGGCATTCTCGATGTTCTTGGCCGCGCGTTCGAGCGTGGTCTTGGTGGCGGCCAGCACGTCGCCGAACTTGCCGAACTCGGTCTTCACCGCGCCCAGCACCTGCCAGACTTCGGATGAGCGCTTTTCCAGCGCCAGCGTGCGGAAGCCCATCTGCAGGCTGTTGAGCAGCGCGGTCAAGGTCGACGGTCCGGCGATCGTCACGCGCAGGGTGCGCTGCAGCTCGTCGGCCAGGCCCGGGCGGCGCATCACCTCGGCGTACAGGCCTTCGGTGGGCAGGAACAGGATCGCGAAGTCGGTGGTCTGCGGCGGCGAGACGTATTTTTCGCAGATCGTTTTCGCCTCGTTGCGCACCGCGCGTTCCAGCTCGGCGCCGGCGCGCACCACGCCGTCGGCATCGGCGGTATCGGCCGCTTCCACCAGGCGCTCGTACTGCTCTTTCGGGAACTTGGCGTCGATGGGCAGCCACAGCGGCGGGCCGCCCTCGACCGTGCCCGGCAGCTTGATCGCGAACTCGACGCGCGCGTTCGAGCCGCTGACCGTCTCGACGTTCTTGGCATACTGCTCGACCGTCAGCACCTGCTCGAGCAGCATCTCCAGTTGTACCTCGCCCCAGGTGCCGCGCGTCTTCACATTGGTCAGCACGCGTTTCAGGTCGCCCACGCCGATGGCCAGCTGCTGCATCTCGCCCAGGCCCTGGTGCACGCGCTCGAGGCGGTCGGATACCTGGCGGAAGGATTCGGTCAGCCTGGTCTCCAGCGTCGCGTGCAGCTTTTCGTCGACGGTCTGGCGCATCTCTTCCAGGCGGCGCGCATTGTCGGCCTGCAGGTCGCGGATCTTGGTCTCGAGCGTGCCGCGCACTTCCAGCATGCGCTGGGCGTTCGATTCGGTGAGCGTGGCGATGGCCGTGTTCATGCTGTCGGCGAAGCGCTTCAGCACGCGCGCCTGTTCTTCGCGTCCGCCGGCGGCGTGCAGCTGGATCTGCTGGCGCATCGCTTCCAGCTGCTGGGCGGTGGCGGCCTGGTTCTGGGCCAGGTGGGCGGCCAGTTCCTGGCGCGTGGCCTGGGCGCTGGTCTGCAGCTCGTGGCGCAGCTCGCGCTCCAGGCGTTCGAAGGCGTGGGCCTGGCCGTCCGCGTCTTTACCACTACCGCGGCTGCGCGCGAACAGGGCGAACTGCAGGGCGAGCACGGCCAGCAGGCCGATCGCGAGGACGATGAACTCGATGGTCGACATATCAGTGCTCAGTGCGGGCGCTCAGTGCGATCGATTTCGCATCCAGTCGGCGGTCTGGTAGAAGGCGCCCATCAGGCGCAGGCGCAGGTCGTAGTCGTAGCCGAGATCTTCCAGCGCCATCGCCATGCACCGCAGCCATTGGTCGCGTTCGGTGGTGCCGATCGCGAACGGCAGGTGGCGGGCGCGCAGCATCGGGTGGCCGTAGCGTTCGATGAAGAGGTTGGGGCCGCCCAGCCAGCCGGACAGGAACATGAACAGCTTCTCGCGCGAGCTGTCGTTGGGCACCGGGTGCATGGCGTGGATGCCGGCGAAGTCCGGCTCGAGCTGCATGATGTCGTAGAAACGGTCGACCAGTTCGCGCAGGCTGGACTCGCCGCCGATCAGTTCATAGGCGCTGCGTTCGTCCGCGGCTTCCTGGTCTTGGGGGGTGGTCTGAGATTCTTGCATCTGCCCATGATAGCGCAGCGGACAAGGCCCGTGGGAGGGCCTTTTGTCCCAGGTCGGCGATGCGCAACAGATGCGTGGGCACGATGTGCCCACGTTCTCCGCCTCGATTACGCCTCGCGCAAAGTCTGCAGCGGCGGCTGCCGCAACACATTGCGCAGTCCCAGCCAGCCGCCGATCAGCGCGCACGCCGCCCCCACCAGCAGCCCGGCCGCCCACACCTGGGGCTCGAAATGCCAGGGGAATTTGAACTGGTATTCGGCCAGCGCCCAACCCAGTCCCGCCGCGCCGGTCGCCGCCAGCAGGCCGGACAAGCCTCCCACCAGCGCGAACTCGATCCGCTGCGCGCTCGCCAGCTGGCCGCGGGTGGCTCCCAGCGCGCGCAGCAGGCCGGCTTCGCGGGTGCGCTCGGCCGTCGATCCCATCAGGGCCGCGTACAGCACCAGCACGCCGGAGGCCAGGGTGAACAGGAACAGGAACTCGACCGCGGTCACCACCTGGTCCAGCACGTCCTGCAGCTGGCGGATGATGCCGCTGACGTCGATCACGGTCAGGTTCGGATACTTTCGCGTAAGCGTGTTCGCCAGGCCAACGCCGCGCGCCGGCAGGTGGAAGGCGGTCATGTAGGTGGTCGGTGCGTCGCGCATCGCGGCCGGGTTGATGACGACGAAGAAGTTGGCGCGCATCGAGCCCCATTCCAGCTTGCGCAGGCTGGTGATCTTCGCATCGACCTGCAGGCCGCCCATGTCGAAGCGCATGGTGTCGCCGAGCTTCAGGCCCAGGGTCTGCGCGATGCCCTGCTCGACCGAGGCTTCGGCCACGCCGGGAGCGTCGCGATACCACTGGCCGGCCACGACGTCGTTCCCTTCCGGCAGATCGTTCACGCTGGAGAGGTTGAATTCGCGGTCCGACAGCGCCTTGGCGCGCTCGCTGGTGTAGGTGGCGGCGGTGATCTCCTTGCCGTTCACCGCCACCAGGCGGCCGCGGATCATCGGATAGAGCATCGGGTTGTCGACGCCGGCCGCGCTGATGGTCTTTTCCACGCCCTCCTTCTGGTCGGGCTGGATGTTGATGATGAAGCGGTTCGGCGCGTCGGCCGGGGTGGCCAGGCGCCAGGCGTCCATCAGGTCGCCGCGCACCACGGTCAGCACCAGCAGCGCCATCAGGCCCAGCGACAGCGAAACGATCTGCACCACCGTGGCGCCGGGCCGCCGCTGCAGCGAGGTGATGGCGAAGCGCCAGCCCTGGTTGCGGGAGACGCCGCGCAGGCTGCGCAAGCCCAGCAGCGCCAGCCAGCCGACCAGCGCGAACACGGCCAGGCCGCCGAGGAAGCCGCCGGCGGTCAGCAGCGCCAGTTTGAGGTCGCCTGCCTGCCACAGCAGCAGGCCGACGAAGACCGCGGTGCCGAGGCCATAGGTGGCAAGCGCCATCGGCCTCGGCGGCGCTTGCTCGCGGCGGATCACGCGGTTGTGCGGCACGTTGCGCAGCTGGAGCACGGGCGGCAGCGCGAAGCCGACCAGCAGCAGCAGGCCGGTGGCCACGCCCTGCAGCGCCGGCAGCAGCGATACCGGCGGCAGCTCGGTCGGGATCAGATTGCCGATCAGTTCCAGCAGCACGTAGTGGGCGGCGAAGCCGACCAGCACGCCGAGCAGGCTGCCCGCCAGGCCGACCAGTGCGAACTCGATCAGGAACAGCAGCCCGACCTGGTTCTGGGTTAGCCCCAAGCAGCGCAGCATGGCCACCGAATCCAGGTGGCGCTGCATGAAGCGGCGCGCCGCCATCGCCACGGCCACCGCCGCCAGCATCGCCGACAGCAGGCCGACCAGGGCCAGGAAGCGCTCGGCGCGGTCGAGGGTCGAGCGCATCTCGGGGCGGCCGTTTTCCAGGTTCTCGATGCGCACGCCCTTGACCTTATCGAGCGCGATGCGTTCGCGCACCCAGCGCTCGTAACCGGCCACCGCGGCCTGGTCGTTCGGCGAACGCGCGGCGACCTGCATGCGGTAGGTGATGCGCGCATAGTTGTCGGCCAGGCCGGTGGCTTTCAGGTCCGACAGCGCCAGCATCACGCGCGGCGCGAAGTTCGAGAACGAGGCGCCGCGATCGGGTTCGGTGGCGATCAGGCGGGCAATCGTGAAGCTCTTGTCGCCCAGCTGGATCACGCTGCCGATCTTGACTTTCAGCGGTGGCAGCAGGTTGACGTCGACCCAGACCGTGCCCGGGGCCGGGGTGTCGCGGGTGGCGTCGCCGAGGGCCTCGCTGGCGTCGACCGGGCTGGTGGTGATCTTCAGCTGGCCGCGCAGCGGATAGGTGGGCGAGACCGCCTTCACCGATGCCAGCACGGCCTGGGATGCATCGCCGGTTCCGGCCTGGGCCATGCTCGGGAAGGTGACGGTGTCGGCCAGCAGCAGGCCGCGCCGCCGGGCTTCATCGCGCCAGTCCTGGCGCAGCGGCTGGTCGGCGTTGATCAGGAGGTCGGCGCCGAGCAGCTGGTGGGCGTCGCGGTTCAGGCCGGCGCGCATTCGGTCCACGAAAAAGCCGACCGCGGTGAGGGCCGACACCGCGACCACCAGCGCCACCAGCAGGAAGCGCAGTTCGCCGGCGCGCCAGTCGCGCGCGGTCATGCGCAGGGATTGCATCAGCATTAATTGGCCTCACTGAAAAAACGGTCGACTTCGGCCAGCCAGGCGCGCTTCTGTTCCGGCTCGAGGAAGGCGGCGGCAAAGCTGTTGCGCGCGAGCTGGCGCGCATGCGAACGGTCCAGCGGCAGCGCCTCGAAGGCGGCGATGTAGTTCTCGTTGAGGTAGCCGCCGAAGTAGGCCGGATCGTCGGAGTTGACGGTGGCGACCAGGCCGGCGTCGAGCAGGCGGCGCAGGTTGTGCTCGCCCATCACGTCGAATACGCGCAGCTTGATGTTCGACAGCGGGCACACCGTCAGCGCCATCTGCTCGCGCACCAGGCGCTGCACCAGGGCGGGATCGTCGAGGCAGCGCACGCCGTGGTCGATGCGCTCCACGTTCAGCACGTCCAGCGCGCTCTCGATATAGGCGGGCGGCCCCTCCTCGCCCGCGTGCGCGACCAGGTGCAGGCCGAGATTGCGGGCGCGTTCGAACACGCGCGCGAATTTTTCGGGCGGGTTGCCGACTTCGGAGGAATCGAGGCCGACGCCGATGAGCTTGTCGCGGTAGGGAATCGCCTCCTCCAGCGTGGCGATCGCCTCTTCCTCCGACAGGTGGCGCAGGAAGCACAGGATCAGGCTCGCGCTGACCGGGCTGTCCTGGCAGGCGCGCCAGATGCCGTTGATGACGGTCTCGAAGGCGACGCCGCGCGCGGTATGGGTTTGCGGGTCGAAGAAGATCTCGGTGTGGCGCACATTGTCGGCCTGCGCGCGCCGGAGATAGGCGGCGGTCATGTCGTAGAAATCCTGCTCGGTCAGCAGCACACTGGCGCCCGCGTAATAGATATCGAGGAAGGATTGCAGATCGCTGAAGGCGTAGGCCTGCCGCAACGCTTCGACGGTGGGGTAAGCGAGGGATACGCCGTTTCTTTGCGCTAGCTCAAAAATCAGCTCGGGTTCCAAAGAGCCTTCGATATGGATGTGCAATTCTGCCTTCGGCATTGCCTGCAGGGTGAGGCGCAGCTCTTCGTTCAGCATGAGGGATCTCCACGGTGGACCGGCGTTTGTCGCCATTTGGAGAAGTGTAGCGCATGCGCTCTCCAGGCTCATTTCGCCCTGGAATTTTATAGATGGCCGACGGCATACGCGCGTGCGCCACTGCTTAGCAAGTTGGTGCACTATTGACTTACCTTTTGACAAACACGACGCTGTCCAACGGGGCCAAAAACCCTGTCAAACATGACCTCGCCAGGACCCTGCAAAACGGCGTCAAGACTGGATCCGCAGGCTCGTCAAAATGGTTTTTTTCGACGCACGACACTGTTTTGACTTCGAGAACTAATAGGCACATAATAAATTTCATAAGCGTAAGAAGACGCTCTCTGCGGGCGCTAACCAACCGGTTTTCATAACCGGATGAGAACAAGAAAATCGCCCTCCGTTTCATGTCAGGTCACATGCCTGACCTCTCGAACGTAGACGGCGACCCCACAACAGCTTGATGCCAGAACCGGGGCCTGGGCAGTCGTCTTTCATCGGCTGCCGCGACAGTGATCAGTGTTAGCACATTAGAGGACATTCACATGACCATTTTTGATAACTACGCAGCCCGCTATGAGCGTACCCGGGAAGAGGAATACTCCCTGTCGGAGTATCTTCAACTGTGCAAGAAAGACCCCCTGACTTACGCCAGCGCTCCCGAGCGCATGCTGGCCGCCATCGGCGACCCCACCCTGGTCGACACCCGCCTCGACCCGCGCCTGTCGCGCATCTTCGCCAACAAGGTCATCAAGATTTATCCCGCCTTCCGCGAGTTCTACGGCATGGAGGAAGTGATCGAGCAGGTCGTCTCCTACTTCCGTCACGCAGCCCAGGGCCTGGAAGAACGCAAGCAGATCCTTTACCTGCTGGGCCCGGTTGGCGGCGGCAAATCGTCGATTGCCGAAAAGCTCAAGCACCTGATGGAACAGATTCCGTTCTTCGCGATCAAGGGCTCGCCGGTGAACGAATCGCCGCTGGGCCTGTTCAACGAAGAGGAAGACGGCGCCATCCTGGAAGAGGACTACGGCGTCCCGCGCCGCTACCTGCGTGGCGTCCCCAGCCCGTGGGCAGTCAAGCGCCTGCACGAGTTCGGCGGCGACATCAACAAGTTCCGCGTCGTCAAGCGCTACCCCAGCATCCTCAAGCAGATCGCGATCGCCAAGACSGAGCCGGGCGACGAGAACAACCAGGACATCTCCTCGCTGGTSGGCAAGGTCGACATCCGCAAGCTCGAAGACTATTCCCAGGACGATCCGGACGCCTACAGCTACTCCGGCGGCCTGTGCCTGGCCAACCAGGGCCTGATGGAATTCGTCGAGATGTTCAAGGCSCCGATCAAGGTCCTGCACCCGCTGCTGACCGCGACCCAGGAAGGCAACTACAAGGGCACCGAGGGCTTCGGCGCGATCCCCTTCGAGGGCATCATCCTGGCGCACTCGAACGAGTCCGAGTGGAAGACCTTCCGCAACAACCGCAACAACGAGGCTTTCCTCGACCGTATCTACATCGTGAAGGTGCCCTACTGCCTGCGCGTGTCCGACGAGATCAAGATCTACGACAAGCTGCTGCGCAACTCCTCGCTCGACAAGGCGCCCTGCGCACCGGGCACGCTGCGCATGATGGCCCAGTTCGCGATCCTGTCGCGCCTGAAGGATCCGGAAAACTCCAGCATCTATTCGAAGATGCTGGTGTACGACGGCGAGAACCTGAAGGACACCGATCCGAAGGCCAAGTCGATGCACGAATACGTCGACTACGCCGGCGTGGACGAAGGCATGAACGGGCTGTCGACGCGCTTCGCCTTCAAGATCCTGTCGAAGGTCTTCAACTTCGATAACACCGAGGTCGCGGCGAATCCGGTCCACCTGCTCTACGTTCTCGAGCAGCAGATCGAACGCGAGCAGTTCGCCGGCGAGACCGAGCAGCGCTACATGTCCTATATCAAGGAACACCTGGCGCAGCGCTACGTCGACTTCATCGGCAAGGAGATCCAGACCGCCTACCTGGAAAGCTATTCCGAGTACGGCCAGAACATCTTCGACCGCTACGTGACCTTTGCCGACTTCTGGATCCAGGACCAGGAATTCCGCGATCCGGACACCGGCGAGAGCTTCGACCGCGAATCGCTGAACGCCGAGCTGGAGAAGATCGAGAAGCCGGCCGGCATCTCGAATCCGAAGGATTTCCGAAACGAAATCGTCAACTTCGCCCTGCGTGCGCGTGCGACGAACGGCGGCAAGAATCCGGCCTGGACGAGCTACGAGAAATTCCGCACCGTGATCGAGAAGAAGATGTTCTCGAACACCGAGGAACTCTTGCCCGTCATCTCCTTCAATGCGAAGGCGAGCACGGAGGATGCAACCAAGCACGCCGACTTCGTGGCCCGTATGGTCGAGAAGGGTTATACGCCGAAGCAGGTTCGGCTGCTGTGCGAGTGGTACCTGAGGGTTCGCAAATCCTCGTAACCAGGCCATTGCCACACCAGGTGCGTGGTTGGGCGGACCAGATTTCTGGTCCGCCCGTAGGCTTTGTCCCACCAAAATCCGGGACGCCAACCACGTTGATGCGCGGCGCGTTAATATAGGGGTACCGGTGGTGACCCGGCCCGCCGCGAATTTGAGCAGGAGGCCTGTTTTGACTTACCTCATCGACCGACGCTTGCAGGGCAAGAACAAGTCTGCGGTCAACCGCGAACGCTTCTTGCGCCGCTACAAGGCGCAAATCAAGGATGCGGTCGGCCGGGCGATCAAGGGTCGCTCGATCACCGACATCGAAAATGGCGAGAAGGTCTCGATTCCCGTCAAGGACGTGAACGAGCCCAAGTTCGGGCACGCCCATGGGGGTGTCTGGGAAGTCGTCAACCCCGGCAATACCGAATATCAGAAAGGCGACCAGATCAACCGTCCGCGCAGCGGCGGCGGCGGCAGTGGACGCGGCCGTGCCGGCAACAGCGAGCAGACCACCGAAGACGATTTCATCTTCGAACTGAGCCGCGAAGAATTCATGAATTACTTCTTCGAGGACCTCGAGCTGCCGAACATGATCAAGACGCAGCTGACCCAGGTCGTCGAATTCAAGAACCAGCGCGCCGGCTACAACATCTCCGGCACGCCGTCCAATATCCACGTGCTGCGCTCCCTGCGCGGCGCGCTCGGCCGCCGCATCGCCGTGGGCGGACCGAGCCGCAAGAAGCTCGCCAGCCTGGAACAGGAGCTCGAAGAGATCCAGGCGCTGGGCGCCGAGGACGACGACCCGCGCGTACTCGAACTGAAGCACAAGATCCACGCGCTGCACACGCGGCTGCTGGCGATCCCCTTCATCGACCCGATCGACCTGCGCTACAGCAACCGGATCAAGGTGCCGAAGCCGTCGACCTCGGCCGTGATGTTCTGCATCATGGACGTCTCCGGCTCGATGGACGAAAGCCGCAAGGACACCGCCAAGCGCTTCTTCATCCTGCTCTACCTGTTCCTGAAGCGCGCGTACGAGAAGATCGACGTGGTCTTCATCCGCCACCACACGGCCGCCGCCGAGGTCGACGAGAACGACTTCTTCCACTCGCGCGAATCGGGCGGCACCRTCGTGTCCTCGGCGCTGCACCTGCTGAACAAGGTCATCAGCGAGCGCTACAGCAGCGGCGACTGGAATACCTATGTGGCCCAGGCTTCCGACGGCGACAACTGGGACAACGACTCGGTCCTGTGCAGGCAGATCCTGACCAATGCGATCATGCCGCGGGTCCAGTACTACACCTACGTCGAGATCACGGACGGCCCGCCGCAGAACCTGTGGGAGCAGTATTGCGAGGTGGCGGCCACGCATGCGAACTTCGCGATGCAGAAGATCGTGACCCCGGCCGACATCTACCCGGTGTTCCGCGAATTGTTCAAGAAGCAGCCCAAGTAGACGAGGCCCGCTCATGCCAAGAGATCCCAAAAATCCGCGTGCCCTGCCCGACCAGTCGGAGTGGACCTTCGACCTGATCGAGCAAGCCCACGAGGAAATCCGCCGGGTGGCCAGGAAGTTTGGCCTGGACACCTACCCCAACCAGCTCGAGATCATCACCGCCGAGCAGATGATGGATGCCTACACCTCGGTAGGCATGCCGGTGTCGTACAACCACTGGTCTTTCGGCAAGCATTTCCTGACCACGGAAAAAAGCTACCGCCGCGGCCAGATGGGCCTGGCCTACGAGATCGTGATCAATTCCAACCCCTGCATCGCCTACCTGATGGAGGAAAACAGCCTGACGATGCAGGCGCTGGTGATCGCCCACGCGGCCTATGGCCACAATTCCTTCTTCAAGGGGAATTACCTGTTCCGCACCTGGACCGACGCCGACGCCATCGTCGACTACATGGTCTTCGCCAAGAACTACATCGCCGAGTGCGAACAGCGCCACGGCATCGACGCCGTCGAGGAACTGCTCGATTCCTGCCACGCGCTCCAGAACTATGGCGTGGACCGCTACAAGCGTCCGGCCAAGCTGTCCGTGGCCCAGGAACAGAACCGGCAGAAGGAGCGCGAGGAATACGCCCAGTCCCAGATCAACGAGATCTGGCGTACCCTGCCGCGGCGCGAGGAATCCCACCGGGATGCGCCGCCGCCGCGCTTCCCGGTCGAGCCCGAGGAAAACCTGCTCTACTTCATCGAGAAGTACGCGCCGCTGCTGGAACCCTGGCAGCGCGAGCTGGTGCGCATCACGCGCAAGATCTCGCAGTATTTCTATCCGCAGCGTCAGACCCAGGTGATGAACGAGGGCTGGGCCACCTTCTGGCACTACACGATCCTGCAGGAACTATATAAAGAGGGCATCGTCGGCGACGGCTTCATGCTCGAGTTCCTGCAGAGCCATACCAACGTGGTCTACCAGCCGCCGGCGACCAGCCCCTATTACAATGGCATCAATCCTTACGCGCTCGGCTTTGCGATGATGACCGACATCAAGCGCATCTGCGAAGACCCGACCGACGAGGACCGCGCCTGGTTCCCGGACATCGCCGGCAGCGACTGGATCAAGACGCTCGATTTCGCGATGCGGAACTTCAAGGACGAAAGTTTCATCGCCCAGTACCTGTCGCCCAAGCTGATCCGCGACTTCCACTTCTTTGCCGTGCTCGACGACGACCGCAGCGACAAGCTGACGATTTCGGCGATCCACGACGAAGCCGGCTACCGCTACGTGCGCCAGCAGCTGGCCGAGCAGTACAACCTGGGCAACCGCGAGCCGAACATCCAGGTCTGGCAGGTCAATACCCGCGACGACCGCGCGCTGACCCTGCGCCATACGCAGTTCCAGCGCCGTCCGCTGAACCAGCAGGCCCATGAAGTGCTCAAGCATGTAGCCCGGCTCTGGGGTTTCGATGTCAGATTGGAAACGGTAGACCCATCGGGGCGCGTGGTCAGCAGCCTCGAGTGCCGCCGCGAGAAGCGCGCGCGCTACTAATATATATATGCTGGTGCCAACGGTGCCGCCAGGCCTGTCTGCTTAGGACAGGCCTTTTTTCTGTGTCAACGCAAAATTCTACATGCGTGGCAAGTGAGCCATATCAAACAGGGGTCCGTACATAAGTGCCTCTTATGGCCTTCACTCCTACCACAAGGGCGAGGCCGTTTCAACAGTACGCCCCCCATGAATGAATATGGCTATAGTTTGCAGAAACGCCATTATTGAATCATATCTTATTTGCCAACTGGCAAAATCGGCATGGAAAATTTGGCGGAAGGGGCTATTTGACCTGATCTTCTACACATCGGCAAGGGGATAACGCTAACATTGCCATAAAGATAACTGCATTCTCGATTATGCACCCCATCCTTCCTCATTACGGATGAGCTTGTTTGCTTGTTTTTACAGGCAGTTAGCCCCTCTTTGGAGGTATAAAAATGTATGTGCAAAAAAGAATTCGTAGGTATAATTCCTCGATGTCCCGGATGCGGCCCTGAGTTTTTGTCGTGTTTAGTGGGTTTAGTAGCAACAAAAAAGAGATGGTATTGGAGAAATATGGCATGAATTTTTCGCATGAGAAAAACCCCGGGAAGAATTTCACAGGAATAGCCATCGTCGTTCTGTTGCACGTTCTGGTCGCTTGGGCAATCGTTAATGGCCTGGGCACCAAGATCGTCAGCAAGGTGACGGAAGCTGTGGAAACGAAACTGATCGAAGACGTGAAACCGCCGCCACCGCCGGAAACTCCGCCGCCGCCGCCGCCGCCAGAAATGAAGGCGCCGCCGCCGCCGTTCATCCC
>NZ_JBFTMX010000029.1:0-64183 GCF_056397205.1 Massilia sp. 05N420 | reverse complement strand
AGCGGAAGAGCGCCAGCAGCTGCTGCAGCAGGAGAAGGCCAATATGGCTGCCGAGCTGCAGGCGATGGAAGACCAGCAGAATGCTGCGGCTTCGATCGAGCAGCATCATGGYGACGGCGAGTAATCCACTGCGCTTCAGCTTCTAGCCGGTTCAACGGCTAGCCAGGAACGGCACCTTCGGGTGCCGTTTTTTTTCGCCCATCGAAAATGTCAATTCGCCGTGCATATCCCATGCGTATGTTGTGCATACGCCACCTTGTCTAGACATTTGCATTGACACAACATTACCAAATGTTAATACTCGTGAAGTTTTCGTAACGAAAATATTTTGCAAGGGCTGATACAAGTTCTTTCGTGTGTAAATTTATGTAAAGAAAACCTGCCGGGAAGACTTGTCGTTTGCTGATGTATCTGTTGTCCAGTTGTCTTAATAATAGGGAGAGATATGTTGCATAAAGAAAAACAAGTGTCGAGAGTGTCCGTGCTGCGCCGGTCCGCAGTTTCACTGGCAGTCGGTATGTGCTTCATCGGCGCCRCATGGGCTGCTGAAACCGGCGGCCTGCGCATTTCGATTACCGGAGCGGGTGGCAAGCCTGTCGCTGGCGCGACGGTGAAGATCAGCTCGCCAAGCAGCCTGGTGACCAAGACTGTCGTGACCGAGGCGGATGGTTCGGTCCGCGTTGCGGGCCTGGACCCGGCAAGCGACTACAAGATCGAAGTGGTAGCGCCCGGCTATTCGGYCTTCAATGCCACCGGCGTCGCGGTGGTCAGCGGCTCCAACCCCAGCGTGAGCTATAACCTGGCCGACGCCGGCGGCGCAGGCGGTGCGCAACAGGTGGTCGTCACCGGTTCGCGCCTGGCCCAGGTGGACACCACCTCCGCCACCGTCGGCACCATCCTGAACCTCGCCGTCGTGGAAGCGCTCCCGACCACCCGTAGCTACCAGGGCTATCTGCAGCTGGTGCCGGGCGTGAAACCTTCCGCCGGCGGCAACCCGTCCTCGAAATCCGGCGTCAACTACGCGGACATCGGCGGCGCCACCGGCACCTCCTCGGACAACGTCTACATCCTCGACGGCGTCGACGTCACCGACCCGCTGACCGGCACCTTCGGTTCGAACATCAACTCCGAGATCATCCAGGAACAGCAGATCCTCACTGGCGGCATCCCGGCCGAGTACGCAGGCGGTTCGGGCCTGGTCTCGAAGGTGATCACCAAGTCGGGTGGTAACGAGTTCCACGGCTCGGTCAACTACTACTTCCAGAACGACAGGCTGGTGTCGAAGAACCAGCACAACACCAACTCCGGCTTCTCGACCTACGATACGGCCTTCACGCTCGGCGGTCCGATCATCAAGGACAAGCTGTGGTTCTTCACCTCGTACCAGAAGAAGGGCCGCGACACCGACGTGACCAACGCGTCGACCGGCGACTTCATGCGCAAGGTGAAGCGCGACGACAAGCTGGGCTTCGCCAAGCTGACCTGGCAACCGACCGATAACGACCGCCTGTCGTACAGCTTCTTCAACGACCCGACCAGGATCAGCGGTTCGACCACGGCGACCACGCTGAACAACCGCGACACGCGTCAGGAGCAGGGCGGCACCAACAACAAGGTCGAATACTCGCGCGACATGGACAACCTGCGCGTGAACGCCTATGCATTCAAGCACAAGGGCCAGCTGTCGACTTTCGCGGCCGACCAGTCGACCCTCAACAACGTTGCTTTCTTCAGGCCGACCACGACGCCGACCATCGCCGAGCGTAGCCTGGGTGGTGCCGGTTCGAACTCGGTCTCGTGGCGCAACCGCAAGGAGTGGGGCCTCAATGCCGAGTACTTCCTCGAAACCGCCACCGCGGGTACCCACACCTTCAAGTCCGGCTTCGTGAATTCCACCGACTCCTACACCTCGGATGCCTACCGGACCGGCCCGGAGAACGCGAACTACACCTCCATCGCGGCAGCCAACGCCGGCGTCACCTTTGCCCAGCACGTCGGTTCCGGCTGGACGGGTTCGAAGAGCCTGGCCGCCGGCGATATCCCGCGTATCATCGATGCGATCAACGCCAGCCCGAACAAGACCTACTTCCTGGGCCTGCTCGACACGAACCACGACGGCGTCGTCACCGACCCCGAGATCCGGGCCTACAAGTTCGCCAGCACGGCCGGCAATCCGAACGGGCAGGTGAACGCCTATCGCATCTTCAACTCGCGCGTTGCGCCGTACACCGTGGAAGCGACCGGCAAAGCCTTCTACCTGCAGGATACGTGGACGAAGGACAAGCTGACGGTCAACGCCGGCGTGCGCACCGAAGAGTGGGTGCACCGCGATTCGGCCGGCAAGCAGACCGCCAAGTTCAAGTGGGAACTGGCGCCGCGCCTCTCGACCGTGTATGACCTGAACGGCGACGGCCGCAGCAAGGTCTGGGCATTCCTGGGCCGTTACTACGACCCGATCCGCAACAACATGTCCGACTTCGCCGGCAACGTGACCGGTCCGATCCT
The DNA here is from genome assembly GCF_056397205.1 of Massilia sp. 05N420. Classification (NCBI taxonomy): domain Bacteria; kingdom Pseudomonadati; phylum Pseudomonadota; class Betaproteobacteria; order Burkholderiales; family Oxalobacteraceae; genus Massilia; species Massilia sp. 05N420. The sequence goes on along the minus strand of NZ_JBFTMX010000029.1, from coordinate 61,678 downwards.
GGATGAACAGGTCTACCTGGGCAACCAGTGGCTGACCTTCCGCCAGCGTGGCGGTTCGGATGCCGCGATCGCACCGTCGACCAAGACCCCGTACACCGACGAGTTCATGCTCGGCTATGCCACCAACCTGGGCAAGGATTACACGCTGTCGGTCACCTACACCAAGCGCCGCACCCGCGACCTGCTCGAGGACTACGACCTGGCGCTGTACTCGGATCCGAGCCTCACCGCCGCCACCGCGCCGGAAGGCTCCGCCTACCCGGGTTCGGCTTACTACCTGCCGTACTCGTACTTCGGCTACTCCGCGGCACCGAAAACGAACTATGTGATCGGCACGCTGGCAGGCGGCAAGCGCGACTACCAGGGCATCGAAGTCAGCCTGAACAAGGCAAAGCGCGATAACTGGATGGGCCAGGTTTCGTACACCTACAACGACGCCAAGGGCAATACCAACTCCGACAGTACCGCCGACTTCCAGGGCGACTGGATTGCACTCGATCCGCGCGCACCGAACGCCTACGGCCCGCAGCCGGGCAACATCAAGCACCAGTTCAAGGGCTACGGCACCTACTTCTTCAACAACGGGCTCGAGCTGAGCGGTGTGTTCAACTGGAACAGCGGCGTCCTGTACAGCAAGACCCAGCTGGTCTCCAGCCGCTACCTGCCGGTCATGGACGATCCGTACGTGAATGGCGGCGTGCTCGATTCGTGGATCACGCCGGGTTCGATCGGCGCCTTTACCGGCCCGTCGTACTACACCTTCGACGTGCGCCTGAAGTACCAGTACAGGTTCGCCGGCAGCCAGAAGGTCGAGTTCTTCCTCGACGTCTTCAACGTGCTGAACAAGCAGTCGGCCACCACGGCGATGCCGCTGGCAGCCGGCAACGGCGTCTACAAGTTCGGCGAGGCGAACGCCTGGAACGACCCGCGTCGTTTCTACTTCGGCGCACGCTACAGCTTCTAAGCTGAAAACAAAGAAGTTTCTTAAGCTTTGCCGGCCCTCGCAAGGGGCCGGTTTTTTTTTGCATCCCGAACCAAAAGCCATGAGCGAACAAACCGCACTGATCATCATCGACATGCAGAAGGGCATGCGCAGCCCGACCCTGCCACCCAGGAACAACCCCCAGGCCGAAGACAACATCGCCCGCCTGCACGCCGCCTGGCGCGAATCCGGCCAGCCGGTCATCAGCGTGCGCCACATCAGCCGCTCGCCGGCGTCCGTGTTCGCGCCCGGCCAGAGCGGCGCCGAGTTCCAGGAGCGCTTCCTGCCGCTGCCGCACGAGCACGTGGTCGAGAAGAACGTGCCGGATGCCTTCATCCACACCGGTCTCGAACGCTGGCTGCATGCGCGCGCTATCCGGCATCTGGTGATCGCCGGCGTCAGCACCAATAATTCGGTGGAGGCGAGCGCGCGCACGGCCGGCAACCTGGGCTTCGGGACAGTGGTTGCGGCGGATGCCTGCTTCGCCTTCGACAAGCAGGACTTCGGCGGCACCTGGCGCAGCGCCGAGGAGGTGCATCTGATGGCGCTGGCGAACCTGCATGGGGAGTATGCGCAGCTGACATCCTGAGGCGATAAAAAATCCAGTTTACAGGATTTATTTATCCTATATACTGGATTTCATGGACATCAACCACCTCATCGCCCAACGCCTGCGCGAACTGCGCGACGCCCGCGGACTGACGCTCGCGCTGCTGGCCGAACGCAGCGGCGTCAGCAAATCCAATATCTCGCTGATCGAACGCGGCGAGAGCAGCGCCACCGCCACCGTGCTGGACAAGCTGTCCGCCGCCCTCGGCGTCACGGTCGCCTCGCTGTTCGAGAAGCCGGCCGACGATGCGCCGTCGCCGGTAGCACGCGCCGAGGACCAGCCGGTATGGACCGATCCGGCCTCCGGCTACGTGCGGCGCAACCTGTCGCCGGCCATGTATTCGCCGATCCAGCTGGTCGAGATCAGCTTCCCGGCGGGCCAGCGCGTCGCTTATGAAACCAGCGCGCGCGACGTCGACGTCCACCAGCAGGTCTGGATCATCGAGGGCACGATGGAAGTCGGCGTCGGCGGCACCTCCTGGACCCTGAACGCGGGCGACTGCCTCGCCATGCGCCTCGACCAGCCGATCGCCTACCACAACCCGACCGGCAAACCGGCGCGCTATCTGGTCTCGCTGGTCTCACAGGCGCACAAGCCACCGCGGAGGGAAGCATGACGAAGGACCCGAGCATCCGCCAGCTGCGCGCCGATGAAGTCGTGCACCGCATCGGCCAGCTGGYCGACGTGCTGCTCGATTGCGTCGAAGGCGGCGCCTCGGTCAGCTTCATGCTGCCGATGGCGCGCGAGACGGCCCTGGATTTCTGGCGCAAGGTGGCGGACGGCGTCGCCCGCGGCGAGCGCACCCTGATCGTGGCCGAGGATGACGAGGGCATCGCCGGCACCGTCCAGCTGATCACGGACATGCCGGAGAACCAGCCGCACCGCGCCGACGTCGCCAAGCTGCTGGTGCACCGGCGCGCGCGCGGCGCCGGCATCGGCCGGAAGCTGATGGAAGCGGTGGAGGATGCGGCGCGCGGGCAGGGTAGGCGCGTGCTGGTGCTCGATACGGCCAGCAGTACCGCCGAAAGGCTGTACGAGCGCCTGGGCTGGCAGCGGGTCGGCGCGGTGCCGGATTATGCGTACATGCCGGATGGTGCGCTGTGTCAGACGACCTTCTACTACAAGCACATCTGACTACGGCAGCTTCGTCATCAGCAGTTTCTTGAGCGAGGTATCGTCCGGATAGATGACATCGGTGATCCGTGGCCCACTGCGTGTCGGCGCGAGCAGGTATTGAATCGTGATCCGCTCTCCGTTCGACGGATAGCGGAAACTGACGATGACCCTGTTTGTCGTTGCGGCTTTGATGCTGAGATCGACCGCACCTGGATCCTGCGATGCATACAGCATATCGAAGTCGAGATTGCAGATTTCCTGTGTTTTGGTTACGCACTGTCGCTCCTTCACCAGCAAAGAAACCAGAGGGCCATCGAAATATTTTCCGAGGACGGAACGGCTTTGCTCGGTCACGGCTTTTCGCCGATCGGCTTCAGGAGAGTCGCACTTGGGCGCGGATACCGACGGGCCGGGACAGCCGAAATCCTTGTACAGACCGTTGATGAGTTGTTCGCCCGCCGCTGGATTTGCTGCCGTCGCGATAGCGGAACAAAAACATGACAGTGCGATGGAAAGGAATAACGCAAAATGACGTGATCCGAACATGATGGCTCCTGTAGAGGGGATTAACGGCGATAGATGGCGAAGCTGGGCTTTGCACTGCGGTATCCTTGGCCAGGCCAGAAGTCCCGCTGAACAAAGTCCGAAATCCAATGCTGTCCATCCCATACCTGAATATGTCCGGATATGCTGCCGCCCGTGTACGGCTGGATGACGGCGATATCACCTGCGCGGGCCGAATAAGACTGGAGGCTGATGACTCCTATCTTTTGATAGCCATTCCTTAACAATACCCCACCCCAGTCTTTTGCATGTGCCGGGTGGCCGCTGGTTTTCGCGCCGCCTGCTTCCAGAGCGAGCCGGACGTGATGTGCACAACGTCCAAGACTATGTGCTTTCGCATTTTTACGTAATGTGAGTGAAAGCTCTTTCACGTCGATCGATGGTTCAGGCATACGGTCTTCTAGGTGAATGTCAAAGGCAGCACTAACCATCGCCATTCTCCTCAGCCTGAACCTTTCTTTTTTAGCGCAGGCGCAAACGTCCTAAAGTCAGGAATGTTTGTGCCGAACCCTGGTACCGTCCTCCCGTCCGCCCCCGGCAGTAACGATGGCATACACTATCTCCGCATTTCACCCTGCCACCCGAAGCACTGAAAGGAGACGGTAATGAAGGACACGAATACCAGGACCGCCCTGTTGGCCTGCATCCTCGCCGCTGCCGCCATCGGCAGCGCCAGCGCACAGACCTCCGTGCCGGCGACCGCGCCAACGCCGGCGTCCTCCGGCGACAAGCTGCAAGCCCCGATGACGCTGGTAACCGCCGGCGGCACCGGCAAGATGATCGGCACGGTGACGATCACCGAATCGCCGAACGGCCTGGTGTTCACTCCGGCGCTGACCGACCTGCCTGCCGGCCCACACGGCTATCACGTGCACGAAAACGGCAGCTGCGGCGTCAACGAAAAGGACGGGAAGAAGGTGGCGGCGGGCGCCGCCGGCGGACATTACGACCCGCGCGGCAGCAAGCAGCACCTCGGCCCCACCGGCAACGGCCACCTGGGCGACCTGCCGCCGCTGGTGGTGGGGGGAGACGGCCGCGCCACCCTGGCGGTGACGGCGCCGCATCTCACCAGGCTGGCCGACGTGAAGGGCAAGGCGCTGATGATCCACGCGGGTGGCGACAACTACGCCGACAAGCCGCAGCCGCTGGGCGGCGGGGGCGCGCGCATCGCCTGCGGTGTCATCCAGTGAGTATCCGGCCAGGCAATGTAAAAATTGTTCATTACTTGCATGCATTGATTTAACAATGCCTGCTATGATGAGCCGGCGAGCCGACCCTCCGGCTCGGCTTTGCTGACGAATACCTATGTCCTGGCCTTTCGACCCTGCCGCATCCGGCGATACGTCGCCACCGAACGTAAGTGAGATGGAGCTGCGGATGCGGCGCCATCCCTGGGAAGACACACCCGTCGGTCCGGTCGCCTCCTGGCCTTTCAGCCTCAAACTGGCGGTGCGCACCCTGCTGGACTGCCGGCTGCCGATGTGCCTGGCCTGGGGCGAAAGCCAGATCCAGTTCTTCAACGACGCCTATCTGCCTTCCCTCGGCAACAAGCAGGATACGGCCCTGGGCGAAGACGCTCGCGTCACCTGGGCCGATATCTGGCCGGTGATGGCCGAGCGTTGGGGACGCGCCTGGCGCGGGGAGTCGATCGGCTCCGACAAGCTGGCCCTGACGGTCACCCGTTTCGGCTATCCCGAAACCTGCTGGTTCCACTATTCGTACAGCCCGGTCTACGACGATGCGGGCCGGGTCGGCGGCGTGCTGGCCGCCTTCGTCGAAACCACCGGCGGCGTGCGGGCCGAGCGCCGCCATGCCTTCCAGCTGGCGCTGGCCGACATCCTGCGCCGCGAAACCGAAACCGGTCCGCTGCTGCAGGCCGCCGCCCGCCAGGTGAGCGGCCACGCGGCCGGCGCGGTGACGATCTTCGCGACGGTCGACCATGCGGCGCAGGCGGCGGTGATCCGCGAGCAGTGGCGCGACGGCGCGCCGGACGGCGAGCCGGGACGCGCGGTGCCGCTCGGGCTGCTCGCGTTCGGGCGCGAGGCCCAGCTGCTGCGCGGCGAGATCGTGTGCGTGCCGGACGTCGCCGCCGAGCCGGACATTGCCGGCCCTGAAGCCTGGCTGGCGCAGGGCATTGCCGCCGGCCTGCTGGTGCCGCTGATGGACGAAGGGCGCCTGCAAGCCGTGCTGGCGCTGCATGCGCCCACCGCACAGAGCTGGGAAACCGCCGACGTCGAGCTGATCGGCGACAGCGCCCACCGGATCGCGGATGCCTTGCGCCGCATCCGTACCGAGCAGGCGCTGCGCGAAGAGAGCCGCCTGCTGGCGTTGATGAAGGACGCCACCGGGCAGCTGGCCTCGACCCTCGACCTCGAAACGCTGATGCAGGCGATCACCGACGCCGCCACCCAGCTGACCGGCGCCGAATTCGGCGCCTTCTTCCATAACGGCACCGACGGCAACGGCGACGCCTATCTGCTCTACACCCTGAGCGGGGCGCCGCGCGAGGCCTTCCAGGACTTCGGCCATCCGCGTCCCACCAAGGTGTTCGGCCCGACCTTCTACGGCAGTGCGCCGATCCGCAGCGACGACATCACGAAGGATCCGCGCTACGGTTCGATGGGACCGCACCACGGCATGCCGCCCGGCCACCTGCCGGTGCGCAGCTACCTGGCGGCGTCGGTGGTTTCGCGCTCGGGCGAGGTGATCGGCGGGCTGTTCTTCGGCCACTCGACCCCGGGCATGTTCAGCGCGCGCACCGAGGAGCTGATCGGCACCTTCGCCGGCCAGGCCGCGATCGCGATCGACAATGCGCGCCTCTACGACATGGCGCAGAAGGCGGCCCTGGAGCGCGAAAGCCTGCTGGCCAGCGAGCGCGCCGCGCGCGCCGAGGCCGAGCGCCACAACAAGATGAAGGACGAGTTCCTGGCGATGCTGGCGCACGAACTGCGCAATCCGCTGGCGCCGATCTCCAACGCGGCCCAGCTGCTGCGCCTGCCGGAAGCGAACGAGGGCCTGCGCCTGAAGGCCAGCAACATCATCTCGCGCCAGGTGCGCCACATGAAGGAGCTGGTCGACGACCTGCTGGACGTCTCGCGCGTGACCCGCGGCCTGGTCAAGCTGGAGAACGAAGTGCTCGACCTGAACAAGGTGGCGATGGCTGCCGTCGAACAGGCGCGCCCGCACATCGAGGAGCGCGGCCATGCGCTGACGGTCGACCTGCCGCCCGAGCAGGTGCCGGTCGAGGGCGACCGCACCCGCCTGATCCAGGTGCTGGTCAACCTGCTCAACAACTCGGCCAAGTACACGCCGGCCGGCGGCCGGATCACGCTGGCCGTCACCGGCACAGGGGCCTCGGCCGAGGTGAGCGTGCGCGACAACGGCAGCGGCATCGACGCCCAGCTGCTGCCCCACATCTTCGACCTGTTCACCCAGGCCGACCGCGCGCCCGACCGCTCGCAGGGCGGTCTCGGCATCGGACTGGCGCTGGTGAAGAGCATCGTACGCATGCACAACGGCGCGGTGACCGCCAGCAGCGACGGTCCCCAGCGCGGCACCACGATGACGGTCACGCTGCCCCTCGCGCAGGCGCAGGCGGGCGAGACGCCGCGCGCGGGCGGCATCGCCGGCGAGACCCGGCCGCTCTCGGTCACCATCGTCGACGACAACCTGGACGCCGGCCATTCGCTGGCGGTGCTGCTGCGCGCCCACGGTCACAACGTGCAGGTCTACGAGGACGCCTCGACCACCTTGCGCGCGCCCGAAGTGGAAGGCACCGAAGTCTTCATCCTCGACATCGGCCTGCCCGACATGACCGGCTACGAACTGGCGCGCCGCCTGCGCCGCCGGCCCGGCCACGCCGGCGCGGTGTTCGTGGCGCTGACCGGCTACGGCCAGGAGCGCGACCGCGAACTCTCGCGCCAGGCCGGCTTCGACCACCACCTGGTCAAGCCGGTCGATATCGCCAAGCTGGCGCAGATCCTGGCGCACGCACCTGCCGTCGCTCCCGCAACTTCTTGATCCGTCATTCCCGCCTTCGCGGGGGCGTGGCATATTGACAATTAATTTCCAACCGCTCAGTATTCGGTGATGTCCCGCAAAAAGAACAGCCGTCAGTGGGCCCGCCTGCGCATCCTGTGCCACGCGGGTCTCGACCTGATGACGATCGTCCCGGACGCCTTCGGGCTGGTGCGCGAGCTCATCCCGAATTCCTCCGCCCACCTGACGCTGCTTCCGCAACTGCCCGCGCAGCCGGCGCCCGACGCCGGCCGGGACGATGCCGCCTTCGTCCAGGTGCTGCCGCCGCCGCGGGGCTATTTTTACGGCGACCATGTCGGCTTCGATGCGCCGTCCGCGCCGCCCGTCCATGTGCTGGAGGCGCCGCTGCAGGGCGGCGGGCGCAGGCGCGGCGAGATCGTCCTGTGGCGCGCCGAGGGACCTGCCTTCGACCACCATGACGAGGAAGACCTGCGGCGTGTCGCCGGCTATTTCGAGCATGCGCTGCGCAATGCGCCGGAACTGGGCGCGGGCGGCGCCGCCGTGGTCGAGGACGAAGCCATGCTGCTGGCCACCGGCGACGGCCAGATCCTGTATCTGAGCGACTCGGCCGGCGGCTTGCTGGACCAGCTGGCCGCGCAGGAGCGCCAGCGCTTCGACCGCCGCACCGTGCCGCCGTTCTGCATGCGCCTGGTGGAATCGGTGGTGCACGGCGACCGCTATCCCTGGCTGCTGCCGTTGGCGACCCTGGCGATGGCCGGCGGCATCCTCGAGGCGCGCGCCCAGTGGATGAGCGTGGGTGGCGCCGCGGCCCTGCACACGGGCGGCGATGCCGGCGCCGCCAGCCGCACGGTCGGCATCTTCATGAAGTTCGTGGTGCCGCTGCCGCTGCGGATCTGGCGCGCGATCGGCTCGGTGGAGCTGTCGCCGCAGCAGGCCGAGGTGGCGTTCTGGATGGGCGTCGGCGGTGGGCGCGAATCGGCGCGCGCGAATATGGAAGTCAGCGACGCCGTGCTGCGCGACTGCGTGAAGGCGGTCTACGAAAAATTCGGCTGCTCGTCCGAGGCCGGCCTCCTGGAGCAGCTGCGGCCGGCGATCTCCCGCATGTAACCCCGCTCTCGACAGACAGCTTGCAAACAAGGACGGTAATCCCGCGCAGCCTTTCCGGGCTGCGCGGGATGTCATTGTTGCGGGAGGCTCAGTTGGCGGCGCGGGCTTTCGCGAACTGGTCGCCCGGCTTCCAGGTCGGCATCGCGGGCGCGTCCGCCACCGCGCGGCCCAGGTTCAGCGTGTACTGCGCCTGCTGCACCATGCCGGACAGATCCCAGTTAGGATCGTATTCGTCGTTGGCCTGGTGGTAGCGCGGGCCGTAGGCCTTGCGCTTGGCGTCGTTGCCCTCCTTGTCCTTCACCCAGTCGTGGCCGCCGCCCACCGAGAACGCCGGCACGCCGGCCTTGGCGAAGCTGAAGTGGTCGCTGCGGAAGTAGCCGCCGCCCAGGTCCGGGCGCGCCTCCGCCACCTTCAGGTTCATCGCCCTGGCGGTGCCGGCCGCAAGCAGCCCCAGGCTGCTGCGTTCGCTGCCCTGCACGCCGATGTCCTTGGCCATGGCGACGAAGTTCAGGCTGTCCAGGTTCAGCGCCGCGGCGGTCTTGTTCAGGGGCCAGAGCGGGCGCGCCGCATAGGCCGCGCTGCCCAGCAGGCCCTGTTCTTCGGCCGCCACCCACAGGAACATCTGGCTGCGTTTGGCCGGATGGCGCACCGCCTCCTGGGCCATCGCAAGCAGGCCGGCGCTGCCCGAGGCGTTGTCGACGGCACCGTTGAAGATGGTGTCGCCAGTGTCGCCCTGCTTGCCCAGGTGGTCCCAGTGCGCGCTGTAGATCACCAGTTCGTCCTTCAGCTTCGGATCGGTGCCCGGCACGATGCCGGCCACGTTGAACTGTTCCAGGGTACGCACCGCGGCCTTGGCCTGTCCCTGCACGCGGGCGTTCAGCACGACCGGCTTGAAGGACTTGTCTTCGGCGGCGGCGCGCAGCTTGTCGAGGTCCTGGCCGGCGGCGCCGAACAGGGCGCGCGCGCTGGCCTCCGTCATCCAGCCTTGCAGGCCGGTGCCGAGATCGGCGTCGGCCAGCTGGAAGCGCTCGGCGGTCCAGCTGTTCTGCACCACGCTCCAGCCGTAGGAGGCCGAGGCATCGGTGTGGATCAGCAGGACGCCGGCGGCGCCGCGGCGCGCGGCTTCCTCGAATTTATAGGTCCAGCGGCCGTAGTAGGTCAGGCCCTTGCCATTGAAGCGGTCCGGTTCCGCGCCGGTCGGCGCCGGGTCGTTGACCATCATGATCAGCACCTTGCCCTTCACGTCGAGGCCCTTGTAGTCGTCCCAGCCGCCTTCTTCCGGCGCACTGATGCCGTAGCCGACGAAGACCAGTTCGGCGTCCATGTCGTGCACCGGTTTCGCATCGCCGGGCGCCCACACCCAGTCCTTCGCGAAGGCCAGCGGCAGCGGCTTGCCGCCCGCGACCAGGGCCACCGAACTTTCCTGCGGGTGGGCCTTCACGCCGGCGATCCTGACGCTCTGGCGGTAGCTGCCCTGGTTGGCCGGCAGCAGGCCGACGGCCATCGCCTGGGTCTCCAGGTAGGTGACGGCCAGCTCGCCGCCGCGCTGGCCGGTGCCGCGGCCTTCCAGGGCGTCCGAGGACAGGAAGGCCAGGTGGGCGCGCAGCGGGGCTTCCTGGACGGTGGCGCCATGGTTGGCGCCGGCGGGTTTCGCGGGGCTGGCCGCGTGGGCTGCAAAGGCCAGCGCCAGGCTGGCGGCGAGGGTCGGGCGGACGATCTTGTGCATGGATTCCTGGTGCGAGAATGGATCGGATTTACAAAGCAGAAGCCCGGCCATTCTAGCGGAACAGGAGCACGTCGGACGAGACCGTGGTGGCGGTTTGCGGCAGCAGGCGCGGCAGCATGCCGGCGGGACGCGGCGGCAGGTCGCGTTCCGGCAGGCCCGGCATGCGTTCCTGGACATACACCAGGAAGAAGGGATCGCCGACCAGGTCGAAGGCGAAGTGCAGCTCGCGGTCCTGCATGCCGTGCAGGTCGAGCCGCCATCCGCGGTAGCGGCTGGCCGTGAGCACGCGGCCGTTGACGCTGGTCTTGAGGCTGTCGGCGCCGACGATGCGCAGCATCAGCGCGGGCGCCCGGTTCTTCGAGCGCAGCCGGATTTCCACGTGGCGCACCGGGCCGCCGCGCACGTCCTTTTCGATCAGCAGGTCGGGGTAGGCGATGCTGTCGTCGCGCTTGGCCGCCGCATACCATACCGAGGGCGAACCGGGCGGGAACAGATAGGGCAGCTGGTCGGGGTGCAGGCTGTTGGGGAAGAACTTGCGGGTCCAGGCATCGAGCGGCACCGGCGGATACAGCCAGAAGGATTGCCAGCTCGGGGTGTCCTTGAAATACAGCAGCCGGTTCGGCTGCGGCAGCTCCGGCCGCAGCGTGCCGCCGCGGTGGGCCAGCAGCAGGCAGGCGCACACGCCCAGCAGCAAAGGGCGCACCACCAGGCGCGCGCCGACGCCGGCCAGCAGCGGGCCGCACAGGGCCGGCAGGCAGCACACCAGGGCACAGGGCAGCAGCAGCCAGGCCGGCGACAGGAACAGCAGGCTGTCGCGCGCCGCCGGCAGGATCAGCAGCGCGGCCGGCACCGCGGCCACTAACATGGCGGCCAGCCGCTGCGGCGCCGTCCACGCGCGCGTGCGGCGGCTGTTCAGCACCAGATACGCCGCCTGCGACGCCAGCAGCGGCCAGGCCAGCACATAGCTGGCACCCGGCGCGAACCAGCTGACGACGGCCAGCGCCATGGCCAGCAGGCACATCGCCCCCAGCAGCGCGGCGGCGGCGCCGATCCGCGCCTGCAGCCTGCGCTGCAGCGCGATGAAGACGGTCAGCGGGACCAGCGTGAAGGCCAGCAGTTGCCAGCGCACGGTGGCGGCCAGGCCCGCGCCGTCGGCCAGCAGGCCGGCATCGTAGCGCTCTGCGAGGCCGGGCAGGGCTTCGCGGCACAGCCAGGCGGCGAAGGTGGCCAGCGCCCCCATCGCGAGCATGCCGAAGACGCCCTGCACGATGTCGGTGACGTCGATGTTCTGGCGCCGGATGCCGGTGCGGCAGGCGGCTATGCACAGCAGGCAGGCCAGCAAGGTCAGCGGCCACACCAGGGAATAGCCGTAGTGCAGGATGCCGAGGCCGGGCAGGGCGAAGAAGACCTGGCCGCGCGCACCGGGTTCCGGCAGCGTGGCGGCGCCGAAGTGGCGCAGCAGGGCCAGCATGGTGTCGCCCTCGTGCCGCAGGCTGGCGCGGTCGAGGCGTTCGGCGATGTCCCAGGCGCCCCCGCCCAGCGGTCCGGCGGTGGTGGCGAAGTGCAGGACCGCCGGCCCGTGATCGGGATCGGGACCGGCCAGCAGGGCCGCGCCCTCGTGATGCGGCAGCGTGGCGTACAGCTCGCCCATGAAGGAGGAGCCCTGGGGATCCGGCGCTACCGCCGCCCAATCGCCGAGCGTCGAAGAGTCGGCGCGGTCGGCGCCGATCAGCTGCAGGGCGCCGCGGTTGCCGGGATTATCGAAGCGCAGCACGACCCTGGCGCGGCGCGCCCAGGGATGCGACTGCACGAAGCCGCGCGTGCCGAGGGCCTGGCCGGCATCGCCGTCGGTGAAGACGACCAGCAGGTCGTTGTCGAGCGCGGGCCCGGCCTGCAGCACGCGCAGGGTTTCCAGCAGCGCGGCGCTGGAGGCGGCGCCGTCGGCCGCCCCCAGGGAGTCGCTGCCGGAATCGTAGTGGGCGACCGCCAGCACCGCCGGCCTGCCGGCATGGCCGGACAGCACGCCCGGCTTCCTGACGATCACGTTGTGGACCTCGGCCATGGTCACGCGCACGTTGGCGGTCAGGTCGGAGGAGGAGGTCTGCACCGTCTCCATCTGCACTTCCGGCTCCAGGTCGAGTGCGCGCAGGCGGGCCAGCAGGTACTCGCGCGCCTGCTGGTTGGCATGGCTGCCGACCGGACGCGGCGTCGCCGCCAGTTCGCGCACGTGGGTCTGGGCGCGGATGGCGGAAAACCCGGGCATCGCGGACGCCGTGACGGCGGTGGGCGGCGCCGGCAGGTGACGCGGAGCCAGTGCGAGCCAGGCCAGCAGCGCGCCGAGCAGGCATGCGGCGGCCAGGCCCTGGACCCCGGCGGCGGGCAGGACGGATTCACGGGATGACATTGCTTCTCCAGGCGAAAAAAAGCCCGCCAGGCTTCGAGGAGAGGGGGCGGGCGAAGGGACGCTTGATGCTTCGGGCTCAGTCCAGCTTCCAGACATAGGCCATCTGGGCCCAGCCGGCTTCCGGCGCACCGTTATTGGTGGCCGGCTTGAACTTGCACAGGCTGAGCGCATTGAGGGCGGCGCGGTCCAGCACCCGCGAGCCGCTCGATTGCTGGATGCGCGCCGAGCTCACGCGGCCGTCCGTACCGACCAGCAGGGCCAGCGTGGTGGTGCCGGTGTCGCCGTTGCGGGCCGCGCTGGCCGGGTAATCGGGCAGGGCGCAGCTGTTGGCGTCGGCGAATACGGCGGTGCGCATCTGGCCACTGTTCGCATTCGCGTTCGCGTTGGCGGCGGGCGGCGCTTCGGAGGCGGTCGCGGGCGGCGTGAACGGATGCGGCGAGGGCTCGGCCTCGGTGGTGGCCGTCACCGGCGCCGGATCGGGCGGTGGGGCGACGTCGACCTCGAGCTTCGGGATCACGACTTCCGGCGGCGCCAGCTGCTGCGTGGGCTGCGGCGGCTCGGGCGGCGTGGGAGGCGGTTCGAGGCGCTCCGGTTCGAGCATCACCAATACCTGCTCGGGCAGGATCGAGAGCGTATGCCGGGTGCCCAGGCTATGGACGATCAGGGCGCCGAGCGCCACGTGCAGGCCGGCAACCAGCGCGAACTTGCTGGCCTTGCTGCCATTCGCATGGTTCGAGTAAGAGAAATGCATGGCCATCCTCCTTGTTGTTATCGGACATGAAGCGGTTTGGCTAAGCTATGGAATTAATATATGCTATGTCATAGCAATGTGTAAAGCGAATTCTTGGCAAATTTTCTTCCATTCGTTTCATCAATTTCCTTCGTTGGCCTTGCTGTCCTTGTATGGAATAATCACACCATTCACATGCCAGAGAATGGTAAGACGATGCAGAAAGAGCAAAAGCCGATCCGCGTGATGCTGGCGGACGACCACCCGATCGTGATGACCGGTTTCGCCATGTCGCTTGGCGCGCAGGGGATGGAAGTGGTGGGCCAGGCCAAGTCGCCCAGCGAGGCGGAGGCGATGTACGCCGAGCAGAAACCCGACGTGGCGGTGCTGGACATCCGCTTCGGCACCGAGCTGACCGGTATGGACGCCGCCCAGAACATCCTGAAGGCCGATCCGCAGGCGAAGATCGTGTTCCTCAGCCAGTTCGACCAGGACAGCCTGATCAAGGAAACCTACCGCCTCGGCGCGCACGCCTTCGTCACCAAGGACTGCGACCCGGCCGACCTGGCCGAGGCCGTGCGCCAAGCCCACGCCGGCAAGCTGTACTTCCTGCCGCAGATCGCCGAGCGCCTGGCCAGCCTGGCGGTGCGCGGCGACGTCTCGCCGCAGTCGATGCTGGACGAGCGCAGCCTGGAGATCTTCAAGCTGATGGCCGAGGGACTGACCAACAACGAGATCGCCGAGCGATTGAACCTGTCGACCAAGACCATCAGCAATATCAGCCAGTCGGTGAAGGAGAAGCTGGGGGTGCATCGGCAGGCTTATATCACCAAGCTGGCGGTGAAGCATGGTTTGATCGAGCCGTAAGGGATATGCTGAGGAACTTGGGTCCCCGCCTGTGCGGGGACGACGTTTTAAGGCAGCAGGCCACCGGGGCGACCGCAGCCCGCACTTCGTCGTCCCCGCGAAGGCGCCTCGCCGTGCGAGGCTCCAAGTTGATTTTCGTAGCCAGTATCCTCGCAGCGCTCAGCCTCACCGCCCAAGCCGCCAAACCCACCCACGAACCCGCCCAGGGCTTCCGCTTCCAGTTCGTCACCGCCGACGACAGCGCCATCACCCAGCGCATCACCGAAGACCTGTACAAACGCCTGGTCCCGATCTTCTCCACCTTCCGCACCGAGCTGGCCCAGCGCCGCCGCATGCTGTACGTGGCGATCGGTCCGGCGGCCCTGCGCGAGGTGGCGTCGAAGCGCTGCGATTGCGTGGTGATCTCGGCCTTCACCTCGAGCCAGGTGTACCGCGCCATCATGGCCAAGGCCGCGCAGGGCGGGGCGCAGCCGGTCGCCAGCACCGCCGTCTATGCCGAACCCTCGCCTGCCGACCAGCTGCGCCTGGCCGCGCTGCTGTACCGTAGGCCGGTACGGGTGGCCGCCATCCTCGGCGCCGACACCAGTTTCATGCGCCCCGCGCTGGAAGCGGATAGAGTGACGGTGCTGGACGCCGGCGGCGAGGACATCAACCGCCTGCTGAACCAGATCGCCCAGACCGACGTGCTGCTGGCCCTGCCCGACAGCACCGTCTACAGCACCGAGAGCATCCGCAACATCCTGCTCTCGACCTACCGCCACAAGCAGGGCGTGATCGGCTTTTCGAGCGACATGGTGAAGGCCGGCGCGCTGGCCACCACCTATTCCGAGATCGAGGACATCGACGCCCAGGTGGCCGAGCTCGCTAGCGCCTATGTGGCCGGCGGCGAGCTGGCGCCGCCGCAGTTCCCGCGCTACTTCCGCACCATCGTCAACGAAGGCGTGGCGCGTTCGCTCGACCTCACGGTCAGCGACGAGGTGCGCGGCTTCTCCAGGCCGGCGCCGCCGCGCCGCCCATGATGCGCTACCTGTCCTTCTGGCGCGGCTGGAGCATCGGCCTGCGCATGGCCTTCATCACCATGCTGCCGGTGGCGCTGTTGTTCTCTTCCTTCGTCTGGTATTCCTGGTATTCGCACCGCGCCCAGGTCGACGAGGAGCTGGCCGAGCGCGGACGCATCCTGGCGCGCGCGCTGGCCGAGACCAGCGAATACAACGTCATCTCCGGCAACCTGTCCGACCTGCGCCTGACCATCAACGGCCTGGTGCAGTCGGACCGCAGCGTCTACCGCATCGACGTGGTCGACACCAATGGCCGCAATGCCGTCAGCGTGGTCTCCGAACATCCGATCCAGGCCGAGCCGCATTCCTTCGAGGCGCCGATCCGCAAGCAGGTGGTGTGGCTCAACCTGTTCTCGGACAACGGCACGCCGCACGTCTCCGCCTCCAGCGACACCCGCCCGCCGACCCTGACCACCGAGGTGGTGGGGCGGGTGAGGGTGACGATGTCGCCGACCAGCATGATGGCCAAGCAGCTGCGGCGCTTCCGCATCGAACTGGCGATGGCGGCGCTGGCCCTGGTCGCGAGCGGCTTACTCGCTTATTTCCTGGCGCGCAGCCTGACGGTGCCGCTGCAGGAGGCGATCGCCGTGCTGCGCGCGATCCGCGGCGGCGACTACCGGGTCGAGCTGCCGGTCACCACCGGCGGCGAGGTCGGCGAGCTGCAGGCCTCGATCGGCGAAATGTCGGTGGCGCTCGACCGTTCCAAGCAGGACCTCGAGAACAAGGTGGCCGAGCGCACCCGCGACCTGCTGGAATCGCGCAACGAGGCCCTGCGCGCTGACGCCGACAAGCGCAAGCTGATCCAGAAGGTCAACAACATCATCGAGGACGAACGCAAGAGCATCGCGGTCGAGATCCACGACGAACTGAACGCCTCCCTGATCGCGGTGCGGCTGGAATCGCAGACCATCCAGCAGTTGGCAAGCAAGGCCGTGCCTGGACCGGAAGTCGAGCAGATCGGCGCCAAGGCCCAGGCCATCACCAGGCTGGCGCTGGACCTGTACGCCAACGGCCGGCGCCTGGTGCGGCGCCTGCGTCCGGAAGTGCTGGACATGCTGGGCCTGCACGGCGCGGTCGAGGAGATGGTCAGCCATTACCGGTCCAGCTCGGGCATCGATTTCGAATTCCATACCGAGGGCGACTTCTCGCGCCTGAACAACGAGCTGGCGATCTCCGCCTACCGCATCGTGCAGGAGGCGCTGTCGAACATCATGAAGCACGCGAATGCCTCGGCCGCCCACGTCAGCCTGGTGCTATCGGATGCCGACAATGCCCTGCACATCGAGGTCGGCGACGACGGCGAAGGCTTCGATCCGGCCCTGTCCTCGGAAGGCATCGGCATCATCGGCATGCGCGAGCGCGTGTTTGCCGTCGGCGGCAGGATACAGGTGCGGTCCCGGCCAGGGCGCGGCACCACGCTGGCCATCACCCTGCCGCTGCACGAGGCGGCCGGCGGCGCAACTGAGGTACATTAGCGGTCTTCGCATCACCATCACCATCACCATCACCAGCAGCCACGACCATGTCCAATGAATTGAAGACGCCTTTCGAGAAGGGCAACCAGAACCAGACCACCACCTGGGCCGACTGCATCGCCTGGTACGAGGAGCTCGCCAAGCGCTACCCGCGCGTGCTGCGCTTCAGCCAGATCGGCACCTCGGATGCGGGCGTGCCGATCCATGCCGGCGTGGTGTCCGCCGACGGAGTGTTCGACCGCTTCGAGATCAAGCGCGACAAGCGTCCGGTGTTCTTCAACAATAACGGCATCCACCCGGGCGAGCCGGAAGGCGTCGACGCCTGCATGGCCCTGGTGCGCGACTTCTGCCAGGAGCCGGAACGCCTGGCCGCGCTCGGCCGCACGGTGTTCATCTTCATCCCGCTGTACAACGTCGACGGTGCCTTCAACCGCAACGATACCTCGCGCGTGAACCAGGACGGCCCCGAGTCGTTCGGCTTCCGCGGCAACAGCCGCCACCTCGACCTGAACCGCGACTTCGTGAAATGCGACACCCTCACCGCGCGCGTGTTCAACGAGTTCTTCACGGCCTGGGATCCGGACGTGATGGTCGACACCCACACCTCGAACGGCGCCGACTACAGCTACACCATGACCCTGATCCAGACCCAGGCCGACAAGCTGGGCGGGGAGCTGGGCGACTTCCTGCGCGAGACCATGCTGCCGGCGATGTTCGCCGAGATGGACAGGCGCGGCTGGCCGACCTGCCCCTACGTGAACCCGGTCAAGGACAGCCCGGACGACGGCATCGCCGACTTCCTGGAGACGCCGCGCTTCTCGACCGGCTACGCGGCCCTGCACCACACGATCGGCTTCATGCCCGAGACCCACATGCTGAAGCCCTTCGCCGACCGCTATCACTCGATGCGCGCGCTGGTGGAGACGGCGCTCGGCTTCACCGTCGCGAATGGCGACAAAATCGTGCAGCTGCGCCGCGCCGCCAAGGATGAGGGCCGCACCCGCCGCGAGTGGCCGATCCACTGGGCGATGGACGAGGCCAATCCGTCCAGCTTCCGCTTCAAGGGCTATGCCGCGAAGTACAAGCAGAGCGTGCTGGGCGACTACCAGCGCCTGTGGTACGACCGCAGCGCGCCGTATGAGAAGGACATCCCTTACTTCAACCGCTTCCCTGCCGACGTCGTCGTGTGGGCGCCGCGCGCCTACGTGGTGCCGCAGCAGTGGCGCGAAGTGATCGAACGCCTGCAGTGGAACGGCGTGCGCATGGAGCGCGTCGAGGCCGAGCGCGAGCAGGAACTGGCCTGCTACCACATCAAGTCGGTCAGCTCGCGCCCGCATGCCTACGAAGGCCACATGTTCCACGACGACGTGCAGCTCGAGCGCCGCTGCGCCACCGTCACCGTCCGTGCCGGCGACTACATCGTGCCGCTGGACCAGGACAATGCGCGCTACGCGGTCGAGATGCTGGAGCCGCTGGGCCACGACAGCTTCTTCCGCTGGGGCTTCTTCAACAGCGTGCTGGAGAAGAAGGAAGCGTATTCGGACTATGTGTTCGAGGACGAAGCCGAGAAGCTGCTGCGCGACGAGCCGGAGCTGGCCGCCAAGTTCGCGGAGTGGAAAGAACTGAACCCGCAAAAGCTGTCCGACCAGTACGCGGTGCTGGACTTCATCTTCGCCCACTGCGCGCGCTACCGCGAGCCGGAATGGCGCCGTTATCCGGTGTTCATGATCGACTGAAGCGGCTCAGTCCTGGCAGCTCTCCCAGGTCCAGTCGACCCGGGCGAGCACCTTGTCGCGGAAGGTGAGGGTGATGGGATCGGCGCAGCCTTCACCCTTGGTGCGCTTCAGGACCAGGGTGTCGCCGCCGCTGGCCGACGCGCCGAGGACGTCCTCGACCGCGCCGCGCCGATCGCCGATGTGCAGTCCCAGCGGCAGCGGACAGCCCGCGCGCGCGATCGCCAGCGAGCCCGGAAACGTATTGCCGCCGCCCGACTCGGTCGTCAGTTCGATGCCGGGCTGGCGGTAGGTCTTGCGCGTGAGCTTGCCGTTGAAGCCCTCGACGCGCCTGGTGCGTTGGGCGGACGAGGAAGCCGCCAGCGCCGCGGCCACGCCCTCGCCGAAGCCGTGCAGGTGGGCGAAGCCGTCCGCCATCCGGGCGGCCTGCCGCTGCCGCAAGGCTTCCTGCTCCGGCGCCTGCGCGGTTTCCCGGGCCGCGGCCGGCAGGGCCGCCAGCATGGTCACGCCCAGCAGTGCACACGCCAGCAGTTTTCCTTCCATCCGCGCCTCCTTTTATTGATTGTTCTGGCAATATTGCGCCTATTATTTGGCGGATTCAACAAGGAGAAGAACATGCATCGCACCATCCTCGCGGCCCGGGTCGCCGCGCTGGCCTGGCTGGCCGCAGGGGCCGYGGAAGCTGCGCCCTCGGCTGGCCAGACTTACTTCGAGCGCAACTGCGCCAGCTGCCACACGGTCGATCCGAAGCTGGGTTCGCGCGCCGGTCCCGGTCTGTACAACGTGGTCGGCCGCAAGGCGGGCGCGGTGCCCGGCTATAACTACACCGATGCGCTGTCCAGGGCCGGTGCCGCCGGCAAGACCTGGACCCGCGAGGAGCTCGACGTCTTCCTGCGCGATCCGACCAGGGACGTGCCGGGTACCGCGATGCCGATCGGGATCGCCGATGCGAAGGCGCGCGCCGCGGTGATCGGCTACCTGGCCGCGCAAAGCGGCAAGGCGGCGGCACCGGCGGCGGCCTCGAAAGCGGCGGACGGCAAGGTGAGCGATGGCGCCGGCGGCTGGCTTGACGACAAGCCGGGCGACCTGCACCACATCACCGCCGACAAGCTGGCGGCGCCCTTCGCCAGCGAGAGCGCCGGCAACGGCCCGAAGGTCGCCGCGCGGCCGAGCGGTGCGATGCCGGCCGTGCCGCAGGGATTCAAGGTGTCCGTGTTCGCCGGCGATACCGGCAAGGCGCGCCTGGCGCTGCGCGCGCCGAACGGCGACATCATCGTCTCCGAAGCGGGCAAGGGCCAGGTCAGCATCCTGCGCCCCGGCAGCGGCGGCGAGAAGGCGGAGACGGCCAGCGTGTTCGCCAGCGGCCTGTCGCGGCCCTACGGCCTGGCGCTGTGGCCGTCCGGCCCGAACCCGAAATACCTGTACGTCGCCAACGTGAACTCGGTGGTGCGCTACCCGTATTCGGCCGGCGACCTGAAGGCCAAGGGCGAGCCGGAAACCGTGGTCGAGAAGATCGCCGACACCGGCGGCGGCCACGTCACCCGCACGCTGGCATTCTCGAAGGATGACAAGACGCTGTTCGTGTCGGTGGGTTCGGCCACCAACATCGCTTCCGGCATTGGCAAACAGCCGCTGCAGCCGCTGGCGCAATGGGAGAAGGAGCACGGCCTGGGCGGTGCCTGGGCCGAGGAAGCCGACCGCGCCACGGTGCTGGCCTTCGACGTGGACGGCAAGAACCGCCGCAACTTCGCCAACGGCCTGCGCAACTGCGTCGGCATGCTGGTGCACCCGCAGACGGGCGACCTGTACTGCAGCGTGAACGAGCGCGACGAACTGGGCGACAACCTGCCGCCGGACTACGTGACGCGCGTGAAGCAGGGCGGTTTCTACGGCTGGCCGTGGTACTACCTGGGCGCCCACGAAGACCCGCGCCTGAAGGGCATCCGCCCCGACCTGAAGGACAAGGTGACGATTCCCGACACCCTGATCCAGGCCCACTCGGCGCCGCTCGGCATGGTGGTCTACCAGGCTCCGGCGGGCGCCAGGCACGCCTTCCCGAAAGAGTACGAGGGCGACATCTTCGTGGCCCTGCACGGCTCGTGGAACCGCGGCATCCGCACCGGCTACAAGGTGGTCCGCGTGATGATGAAGAACGGCGTGCCGACCGGCCAGTACCAGGACTTCATGACCGGCATGGTGCTGAGCGACCGCGACGTCTGGGGCCGCCCGGCGGCAGTGGCGGTGGCGCAGGATGGGGCGCTGCTGGTGGTGGACGATGCGGGCAGCGTGGTGTGGCGCGTGGCGCCGGAGAGGTAAATCATTATTTGTTTCTAAGCGTCGGTAAAGAAGTATATTTACCGACAGTTTGGAACATTTTATGTTCCAAACTGTCGGATCTTGTTGACATTTACCGACACTATGGAACAATCGTGGGATGAAGAAAAAACAGCCATCTGTCATGCTTCTGGCCACTGAGCGACCAACATTTCGTACTTCTGACGCAGTGAAGCTCGGTGTGCCTCGCATTACTCTTACACGTCTTGTCAACCGGGGCGAGCTAACTCGAGTGGGACGCGGCGTTTACACGAGCACGAAGCGCAAGAGCACTGAGCTGGACGGACTACTCGAAGTTGCTGCGCAAAGTCGGCAAGGTGTTTTCTGTCTTCTAACAGCATTGCGTTTTCATAGGCTTACCACACAGTCTCCTTTCGAGATTTGGCTAGCAATCCCCAACAAAGCTCGCATTCCTAAAATCGACTATCCCCCAATTCATGTGGTTTGGTACTCAGGACAGGCGCTGAGTGAAGGGGTTGAATCGCATCTTATTGAAGGACAGTCTATCAAGGTCTATAGCATTGCAAAAACAGTTGCTGACTGCTTCAAATATCGAAATAAAATAGGTATTGACGTTGCACTCGAAGCTCTTCATGATGCATGGAGGAAACGACATGTGACAATGAGCGAGCTGTATCACTTCAGCAAGATCTGCCGAGTAGAAAAAATAATGCGTCCATATCTGGAGTCTCTTATTTGAGTGCCATGAAAAATATATCTGATTCGGTTCTCGCCAAACTCAAGAATAAGGCGAAGCAAGAAAATGTCGACTTCCAGCAGATGCTTACGCGTTATGGTTTGGAGCGCATGTTGTATCGGCTTTCGAAATCCGAACATGCACAGTCCTTTCTTTTGAAGGGCGCTATGCTTTTCAATTTGTGGTTCGACATGCCGCATCGGCCAACTACCGATGTAGATATGCTGGGCTTTGGAACGCATGGCCTAGACACGCTTGCCGAAATTTTCAAGGAAGTATGTGATGTTAAATGCGAAGATGGGATCATTTTTGACCCCGAGACCGTGAAGGCAGAAGAGATCAGAAAAGACTCTAATTACGAAGGTGTTCGCGTGACCTTCCAAGGGCTCATCAACCGCGTTCGTTGCCCTATCCAAGTGGACGTGGGATATGGCGATGCCGTAACTCCTCACGCGCTTGCAGTTGATTATCCGGTCCTTCTTCCTGATATGCCTGGCCCGGCGCTGCGCGCTTATCCAAAGGATACTGTAGTTGCGGAGAAAACCGAAGCGATTGCCAAGCTGGCTATGGCAAATACTCGACTCAAGGACTATTTTGATCTATGGGTATTGAGCCAATACGCAGAATTCGAAGGCAATGTGTTGCGTCAAGCAATAATCGCCACTTTCGAACGAAGAAAAACACCTATGGCTGCGGAGCTAATCGGATTGTCTGACGATTTCGCCAATGATGAGAACAAAATAAATCAATGGGCCGCCTTCAAGCGAAAAAACAAATTGGAAGCTCCGACTCTCCCCGATGTGGTCGGACAACTCAAGGAATTTTTGTTGCCGATCTTGTCAAGCATAGTCGCAGGCCAAAACCTTAATCAACACTGGTTAAAAGGTGCTTCTTGGCAGGAAGCCGCATAAAGTAGGGGGAGCGCGCACGTTCAATCGTTCTCATGCATGGCGCTCACCCATACTTCAATTTACTTGCGCTCCGCAATCCACCGATCCACCTTCTTCTCCAGCAGCGCCAGCGGCAGCGTACCCTCGCCCAGCACGATCTCGTGGAACTTCGGCAGGCTGAACTTCGGTCCCAGCGCCTTCTCGGCGCGGGCGCGCAGTTCCTGGATCTTCAGGGCGCCGATCTTGTAGCCCAGCGCCTGTGCCGGCCAGGCCATGTAGCGCTCGGTCTCGCTGCGCGCCAGCGCTTCCGGATAGCCCAGGGTCTCGCGCATGTACTTGATCGACTGCTCGCGGCTCCAGCCCTTGGCGTGCATGCCGGTGTCGACCACCAGGCGCACCGCGCGCAGCATTTCGTCGTTCAGGTGGCCGAACCAGTCTTCCGGCTTGCCGTACAGGCCCATCTCGGTGCCGAGGGTTTCGGCGTACAGCGCCCAGCCTTCGGTGAAGGCGTTGTTGCCGCCGAAGGTGCGGAAGTTCGGCAGGTTCAGCTCCTGCATCAGGGCGATGTGGAAGTGGTGGCCCGGCTGGCCTTCGTGCAGGAACAGCGTGACCATGCCGGGGCCGCTGTATTTGGCCGGGTCGTTCACCACGGTCCAGAACACGCCCGGACGCGAGCCGTCGGCCGCCGGCGGGGTGTAGTGGTCCGAGGCCGTGGCGCGCGTCAGTTCCGGCTCCAGGCGGATGTCGAGCGGGGTCTTCGGCCGCAGCGAGAACAGCTTCGGCAGCTTGCGATTCAGCTCGGTGTTCAGCTTGCGGTAGACCTCGATGATCTCGCCCTCGGTCTTGAAAGGCGTGTACTTCGGCTGTTCCGAGACCCAGGTCGGCAGGCCCGATGCCGGACCGGTGTAGCCCATTTGCGGCCCGATGCGGGCGTATTCCTGCTGGATGCGCGCGACTTCCTTCAGGCCGGTCTGATGGATCTGCTCCGGGGTCAGGTCGGTGGTGGTCTGGCTGGCGACGCGCGCCAGGTACCAGTCCTTCCCTTGCGGCAGGGCGTCGTAGCCGGTGCTGGTGCGGCAGGCCGGCAGGTAGTCGTGCTCCAGGAAGTCTGCCAGGCGTTTCACGGCCGGGTTGACCTTGGCGCCGATCGTGCCGTGGTAGGCGGCCGTCAGCTTCGCCTTGTCGGCGTTCGAAAAGCCGGCCGGGAAGTGCTTTACCGGCGAGGCATAGATGCTGTCCTCGGCCTTGACGGCCACCAGGTGCTGGATCTGCGGCAGGGTCGAGGCCATCACCGCCTTCTGCGCCGTGACGCCGCGCTTCATCCCCTCGCGCATATTCGCGATGGCCTGGTCGATCCAGGGGCCGAGCTGGTTCAGGCGGCTCAGGTAGGCCTGGTAATCCTTCACCGTGGCGAGCGGCTGGGCGCCCTGGCCGCTCGAGTAGTTCGCCAGCTCGACCGGGACGTTGTCCATCTGGTTCAGCGGCAGCAGGTGCTCGGGAAAGGGCTCCAGGCGCAGCGCGGTCTTCAGCTCGTAGTCGAGGATGTCGTAGCTGGTCTGGTCGCGCCGGGGCAGGGCGTCGCGGCGGATCGCGTGCAG
The DNA here is from genome assembly GCF_056397205.1 of Massilia sp. 05N420. NCBI lineage: Bacteria > Pseudomonadati > Pseudomonadota > Betaproteobacteria > Burkholderiales > Oxalobacteraceae > Massilia > Massilia sp. 05N420. Next base: position 37,788 of record NZ_JBFTMX010000029.1, on the reverse strand, counting down.
GCGTTTCAGGTAGTCCTTGTACAGCGCGAACTGGCGGGCGCGGTTCTGCGGCGCGATCGACAGGCCGATCTGGTCGGCGAAGCGGTTGTCGCCGGCCTCGCCGGCCATGATGGGGTCGAAGCGCGCTTCGGCGTCCCAGTAGTCGTCGGCCAGCTTGTTCAGGCGCTGGGATTCGGCGCCGGCGCTGGCGGCAGCCGTCTTGGCGGCGATGGGTTTCGGCTCGAGTGCGCCGGCGGGTGCGCAGGCGAGCATGGCGGCGCAGGCGATCGCGCCCAGCTTCAGGATCTGTTTCATGTGCGGTTCTGTGTGCGGAATAAAAACGAAGGCGGCGACAAGGATACGCTTGTCGCCGCCCGCGGCCCAGTCTTTACGGGGTGTTCTCAATAACTGGCCAGGGGGGCCAGCGCGCCGTTCTTGAAGGTGTAGACGGTGACGGCCGTCTTTTTCAGGTTGCCGCTCGGGTCATAGCCATAGGTGCCGGCCACGCCCTGGTAGCTCATGGTATGGAGAAGCTTGCTCACCGCGGCCGCGTCGACCGTGTTGGCGTTCTTGATGGCCTGGGCGATGAACATGGTCTGGTCGTAGAAGGCCGGCGCATAGACGTCCGGGTCGCGCTGGAAGCGCTGCTTGAAGCGCTGCTTGAAGGCCGGGCCGCCGGGCTGCTTGTCCAGCATGGCGCCGGCCTGGGCGCACAGCACGTTCTCGCCGACGGCGTCGCCGCCCAGCTTGGCCATCTCCGGGCTGCACAGGGTGTCGCCGCCGAGCAGGCGGACGCCGCCCATGCCGAGCTGCTTCATCTGGCGCGCCATCGGCGCTCCCTGGGGGGCATAGCCGCCGAAGAAGATCGCGTCGACCTTCCTGGCGCGGAAGGCGGTCAGGATGGCAGAGAAGTCGCTCGCTTTTTCATTGGTGAACTCGCGGCCGGCCACGGCCAGGCCGGAAGCGCGCGCCTGTTTGGCGAATTCGTCGGCGATGCCCTGGCCGAAGGCGGTGCGGTCGTCGATCACGCCGACGGTCTTGATTTTCAGTTCCTTGGCCGCGTAGGCCGCCATCGAGCCGCCGACCTGGTTGTCGCTGGCGACGATGCGGAACACGTTCGGGTAGCGCGACTGCGTGATCTTCGGGTTGGTGCCGACCGTCGACATCAGGATGCCGGCATCGTTGTAGACGCGCGAGGCGGGAATCGCGACGCCCGAGTTGTAGGGGCCGAGCACGAACTTGACGCCGGCGTCGGCGAATTTCTGGGCCACGTTCACGCCGGCCTTGGGGTCGCCCTGGTCGTCCTCGGACATCAGCTCGAAGCGTAGCGTCTTGCCGCCCGCCTTGATCTTCTGTGCGTTGAGTTCCTCGACCGCGAGCCGCACGCCGTTTTCGTTGTCCTTGCCGGCGAAGGCATTGGCGCCCGACAGCGGCCCGCTCACGCCGATGCGCACCAGCTGGTCCTGGGCGGCGGCGGCGCCGAGCGTCATCATGCCGGCGGCCAGCGCCAGCGGCGCAATCTTGAATTTCGATGGCATTACCTAGTCTCCGTTATGTTCCAACGGGCGCCATCATCGCATGATTCAGTTCAGGCAGCGAGACCGTGCGAAATCAGTTCCAGCGGCAGCGCGGTAGTGCACTTGATCTGCTCCATCGAGAAGGCCGAGGACACGCCGGCCAGCTGGGCGGTCTTGATCAGCTTCTTGTAGAAGCGGTCGTAGCCTTCGATGTCGGTGGTGACCACCTTCAGCAGGTAGTCGACGTCGCCGCTCATGCGGTGGAATTCGAGCACCTCGGGCAGGGCGATCACGGCCGAGGCGAAGCGCTCCAGCCACTTTTCGTCGTGCTCCTTGGCGCGCACGCTGACGAAGACCGTGACCGGCAAGCCGACCTTGTTGCGGTTGACGATGCTGACGCGGCTCTCGATATAGCCCTCTTCTTCGAGGCGCTTGACGCGCTTCCAGCAGGGGGTGCTGGACAGCCCGACTTTCTCGCTCAAACCGGAAATCGACAGGGTGGCGTCCGCCTGCAGGGCGGCCAGAATCGCACAATCGTATTTGTCGAGTGAGTTCATTTCTCTTATGCAGTAAGAATGAGAATGCCAGTTCTTCTTTTCAACGAAAACAAAGGAATTTTAGTACATCTTATTCTGCGTCAGTCCGTAACATATTACTCAACTATGGCACGTTGTGTGCATATTATTTTTTGTTTTTAGCAATTTTTTCGGTTGTTATTCATGAGCCACGATATTTACCTCGACGCCAACGCCACTTCGCCCGTGCTGCCGGCCGCCGCCAGCGCCGCGCTGGAGACGATGCAGGCCTGCTTCGGCAATCCGAGCAGCAGCCATGCGACCGGCCTCCGCGCCAAGGTCATCCTCGACGCCGCGCGTGCGCGTGCGCGCCGCGTGCTGGGCGCCGGCGCCGGCCGCGTGCTGTTCACCAGCGGCGCCACCGAAGGCATCCAGACCGCGGTGCTGTCGGCGCTGTGCGCGATCCGCGAACGGCGTGCGGCGGGCGAGGACTGTGGTGATCTGCTGATCTACGGCGCCACCGAGCACAAGGCGGTGTCCGAAAGCCTGGTGCACTGGAACCGCCTGCTCGGTACCAGGCTGACCCTGTGCGCGCTGCCGGTCGACGGCGCCGGCCGCCACCGCCTGGACCTGCTGCGCGAACTGGCGCCGCGCGCGGCGATGGTCTGCACCATGGCCGCCAACAACGAGACCGGCACCGTCTCCGACCTCGAGCGCATCGCCGCCGTGCTGGCCGAGCGTGCGCCGCGCGCGTTCTGGATGGTCGACTGCGTGCAGGCCCTCGGCAAGCTGCCGCTGGATCTTGCCAACAGCCGCATCGACTACGCGCCCTTTTCGGGCCACAAGCTGTATGCGCCGAAGGGCATCGGCATGCTGTACGTGAAGGAGGGCACGCCCTACACGCCGCTGATCATCGGCGGCGGCCAGGAAGCGGGCCAGCGCTCGGGCACCGAGAACATGGCCGGCATCGCGGCTCTCGGCGCCGTGCTGGAAGCACTGGAGGAGGGCGGCACCTTCCGCGGCCACGCCGAACTGGCGGCGATGCGCGACCGGGTCGCGGCCAGCCTGGTTGATGCCTTTCCGGGCATCGTGTTCAACACGCCCTTCGAACTGGCGCTGCCGACCACCCTGAACTTCGCGGTGCCGGACATGGCGAGCAAGGAACTGCTCGACCTGTTCGACGCCGCCGGCATGCGCGTCAGCGCCGGTTCCGCCTGTTCGGCGGCGAAGGCCGCGCCCAGCTATGTGCTGGAAGCGATGGGCCTGCCGGCGTGGCGCACCAGCGGCGCCGTGCGCCTGTCCTTCGGGCCGCTGGCGACCGAGGAATTCATCGACGAAGCCTGCGCGCGGATCCGCCGCTGCGGCCAGGCGGCGCGGCGTCCGGCACTGGCGTCGTCGAGCCTCAGCGGCGAGCGCCGCGGCCTGCTGCAGGTGAGCTGCGAGGGACGTCACGGCTGGATCCTGTTCAACCTGGAAGCCGGCGCCTGCGTGGCGATCGATCCGCCGGCCGGCATGGCGGCGCGGATCGCGGCCCAGATCCGCGCTAGCCACCTGCGCACCCTGGCCGTGCTGGGGACGGATGGCGGCGCGGACGGCGACGCCCGCGCCGTGCTGCGCGCAGGCCTCGGTCTGGATGCCGGCGAGCCGGGCGCCCTCGGCTGGCCGCGCGAAGGCGGCGTGGTGACCCTGGCCGACGGCAGCGCCGCGCCGGCGCTCGCGCTGGGCGACGAAGTGCTGGTGCGCCTGGCGGACCGGGACGGGCGCGGCGCCGCCTATCTGCTGGGCCGGGCGCAGGAAGGCCGGCTCGAGGCGGCGGCGGTGCGCCTGGCCTTCGTCGGCGGGATCGCGATGGACGGTGCCGATGCGCGGGAGCTGGCGCGACTGATCGATGGCGCCACGGTGCTGTGCCACGGCGCCGATGTCGGCGGCGCACCCTGCACCATGCTGGAGGCGGCGCATGCCGGGTCGGCTGCCGGCGAGTTGCGCCAGCTGGCGCCGCAGCAGCTGGACGCCTTCCTGCGCAGCCACGAGGATGCGCTGCTGGTGGACGTGCGCGAAGCCTGCGAGCTGGAAGCCGGCGGCATGCGCCTGCAGGGCCGTGCGGCGCAGGCGCTGCCGATGTCGCGCCTGGCCGAACACCTGGGCCAGCTGCTGGCGGCGCCGCGGCGTCCGCTGGTCTTCGTCTGCCGCAGCGGCAACCGCAGCGCGCGGGCGGCGCTGTGCCTGCAGCGCCTGGGCCATGCCGAGGCCTGGAGCCTGAGCGGCGGCCTGGCCCTGGCCGGATCGGAGGCATAGTTTCGTTGACTCTGCGGCGCGCGCGCCACAGGCCCCTGCCGGCAGGGGCGGCTTCCGGCTACACTAGCGTCAACCCGGCTTGCCGATAACCCATCCGACAGAGAAAAACAATGAGTGAACGTACGAGTGCCGCGTCCCTGGCCGCCACAGTTGCCGCGGTTGCCGTCCTGGCGGCCAGCGTGGCGCCGCCGGCCGCCGCAGCCGACTGGAGCGACACGGCGATCAGCTGGCGCTATGGCCAGCGCTTCCGCGAGCCCTTCAACCCCTCCGACATCAAGAAGAACATCTTCGCGCTGACCCACGCCAGCGGCTACAAGTACGGCTCGAACTACTTCAACCTCGACCTGCTGCAGTCCGACAGCAACGACCCCGGTTCGTTGAACCAGCGGGATGGCGCGCAGGAAGCCTATATCGTCTACCGCCACACGCTCGACATCGGCGCCCTGCGCGGCGCACCGATCGCCTACGGCCCGGTGAAGGGACTGGGCCTGGTGCTGGGCTTCGACTGGAACACCAAGAACGACGTCGGCTACAACTCGCGCAAGCGCATGCTGGTGGCCGGCCCGACCCTGATGTGGGACGTGCCGGGCTTCCTCAGTACCGGCATCCTGCTGCTCCGCGAGAGCAATGCGCCGAGCGGCGCCTTCCCGCCGATCTCGGAAGTCCGCGGCCGCTACACCTACGACTACCACCCGATGTTCTCGGCCAGCTGGGGCATCCCGGTGCCGGAGAGCTGGCTCAGTGGCTGGGGAGCGGGTTGGTCCTTCGAAGGCTACCTGAACTACATCGCCGCCAAGGGCCGCGACGAGGTCGGCAACGGGACCGGCGCCGAGACCAATCTCGACATGCAGCTGATGTACGACCTCGGCAGCCGCTTCGGCCAGCCGAAGAACCGCTTCCGCGTCGGCCTCGAATACCAGTTCTGGAACAACAAGTTCGGCAACACCGCGGCCACCACCGGCAACCGCGGCCAGCGCGCCAGCACGCCGATGGTGCGCGCCGAATACCACTTCTGATCCTCAGCGCGTCAACGGGGTATCCGCCTTCTTCAGCGTCCGCAGCACGAAGCTCGATTTGCTGTGGCGGATACCCGGTATCTTGTACAGCTGCTCCCTCAGCAGCCTTTCATAGTCGCGCGTGTCCTTGACCGCGATCCGGATGAAGTAATCGTAGTCGCCCGAAATCAGGAAGGCTTCCAGGACTTCGGGGATGGACTCCAGCGCCTGCGCAAACTCATTCAAGGTCTCCTGGCTGTGACTGCCCAGGGTCACCTGCACGATCACCGTGTCCTGGTAGCCGATCTGCGCCAGGTCCACCTTCACCGTATAAGCCTGGATGGCGCCGGAGTCGGTCATGCGCTTGATGCGGTTCCAGCAGGAGGTGGTCGACAGCCCCACCGCCTTGCCGATCTCCTGCAGCGGCGTGCGTGAGTCCTCGAGAAGGATGCGCAGGATCGCCTGATCCTGCTGTTCGAAAGATTTTCCGTTGTAGCCGCTCGTTTCCATAAATTTTTCCATATTTTCTCGAATATGGTGGAAATTATGAAGCACTTTCAGGGGCTGCGTCGATAAAATTTAAGGATGAGAACTCCTTCGGACCCCACCCTGACCGGCGCGCAGCTGCTGCTGCGTTGCCTGATCGACGCCGGCGTCGATACCGTTTTCGGCTATCCCGGCGGCGCCGTGCTTCCCCTCTACGATGCCTTGTACCTCGAACCGCGGCTGCGCCATGTGCTCGTCAGGCACGAGCAGGCGGCGGTGCATGCCGCCGAGGGCTATGCGAGGTCGACCGGCCGCCTTGGCGTCGTGTTCGTCACCTCGGGACCCGGCATGGCCAACACCACCTCCGGCCTGCTCGACGCCCTGTGCGACTCGGTGCCGGTCCTGTGCATCAGCGGCCAGGTCGCCACGAACCTGATCGGCACGAACGCCTTCCAGGAGTGCGATGCGCTCGGCATCTCGCGCACCGTCACCAAATGGAATGCCCAGGTCCGCAGCGCGGACGAGATCGTGGACATGGTCGACGCCGCGGTCCGGCAGGCGACCCGGGGCCGCCCGGGGCCGGTGCTGGTCGACGTGCCGAAGGATGTCCAGCTGCAGCCAGTCGCCGTGACCGCGCCGCGCTCGCTGGCCGCAAGCCCGCCGTCCGTCCCGCAGTCCCTGGTGCCGGACATTCCGGGTGCGCTGCTGGAACAGGCGGCCAGGCTGATCGCCGGTTCGCGCCGTCCCGTCTTTTACGGCGGCGGAGGCTTGACCGCTTCCGGCAGCGCGGCCTGCGCCACGTTTGCAGACCTCGTGCGCATGAAAAACGCACCGTGCACGCTGACCCTGATGGGACTCGGCGCCTTTCCGGCATCGGATCCGCGGTGGCTGGGCATGCTCGGCATGCACGGCACCCTGGAAGCCAACCTGGCGATGCACGAGGCCGACCTGGTGGTCTGCGTGGGGGCGCGCTTCGACGACCGGGTCACCGGCAAGCTCGATCAATTCTGTCCTGACGCGCGCATCGTCCACATCGACATCGATCCGGCATCGATCGGCAAGATCGTGCGCGCCGACGTCGGTCTGGTGGGCGATTGCCACGCGGTCCTGGCGGCCCTGGAGCGCGAGCTCGCCGCCATGCAGGCCGAGGTCGCGTCCACGGACGCGTGGTGGCAGCGCATCCAGGCATGGCGGGACGTGGACTGTCTCGGCTTTGCCGCCACGTCGCCGACGATCGTCCCCCAGCAATTGATGAAGACCCTGGCCGGCGCGCTGGACGGACGGGACGCCATCGTCTCCACGGACGTCGGCCAGCACCAGATGTGGGCGGCGCAATACCTTCCCTTCGATGGGCCGCGGCGCTGGCTGACCTCGGGCGGCGCGGGGACGATGGGCTACGGCATCCCGGCCGCGATCGGCGCCCAGATCGCGCATCCGGAAAAGACGGTCGTGTGCGTGAGCGGCGACGCCTCGATCCTGATGAACATCCAGGAACTCGCCACCGCCGTGCAGCATCGCTGTCCGATCAAGGTCGTGCTGTCGAATAACGGCTGCATGGGCATGGTCCGGCAATGGCAGGAACTGCATCACGGCGCCCGCTATAGCCACAGCTATGCGGAGGCCCTGCCGGATTTCCCGGCGCTGGCACGCGCCTTCGGATGGCAGGCGCGCCGGGTCGCCAGGGCGGACGAGCTCGACGACGCGATCACCGAGTGCATGTCGTCGGAAGGTCCTTTCCTGCTCGACGTGGTGGTCGAACAGGCCGAGAACTGCTTCCCCATGATTCCGGCTGGCCGCGGACACCACGAAGTCATGCTGTCGAAAGACCGGACCTACGAAAGCGGCCGATGACGGCCGGCTACCTGAAGCGCATCCTGGGCGCACAAGTGTATGAGGTCGCGGGCGTGACGCCGCTGGACATGCTGCCCTCGCTCTCCCAGCGCCTGGGCAACCGTATCTGCCTCAAGCGCGAAGACATGCAGAGCGTCTTCAGCTTCAAGCTGCGCGGCGCCTACAACAAGATGGCCAGGCTGTCGCCGGCGCAGCGCCGGCGCGGCGTGATCTGCGCATCCGCCGGCAATCATGCCCAGGGTGTGGCGCTGGCGGCGGCCCGGCTGGGTTGCCGGGCGCTGATCGTGATGCCGACCACCACGCCGAGGATCAAGATCGATGCGGTGGCAAGGCGCGGCGGTCCCTGCGTCGACATCGTCCTGCACGGGACCTCCTATACCGATGCCCACGACCACGCGGCCGCGCTTGAAAAAGAGCAGGGGCTCGTCTTCGTCCATCCTTTCGATGATCCGGATGTGATCGCCGGCCAGGGGACGGTCGGCATGGAAATCCTGCACCAGCACCGGGACCCGATCCATGCGATCTTCGTCGCCATCGGCGGCGGCGGGCTGGTCGCCGGCATCGGCGCCTACGTCAAGGCCTGCCGGCCGGACATCAGGATCGTCGGCGTGCAGACCGTCGATTCCGATGCGATGGCGCGCAGCCTGGCGGCGGGCGAGCGCATCGCGCTGCCGGAAGTCGGACTGTTCTCCGACGGGACCGCCGTCCGGCTCGTCGGCGAAGAGACCTTCCGCATCGCCAGGCAGGTCGTGGACGAGATCGTCCTGGTCGGTACCGACGAGGTCTGCGCGGCCATCAAGGAGGTGTTCCAGGAGACGCGCAGCGTGCTCGAGCCGGCGGGCGCCCTGGCGGTGGCCGGGCTGCAGGCCTATGTGGAACGTGCCGCGCTGGCTGGCGCGCCGGTCCGGGACCAGACCCTGGTGGCGGTCGCCGGCGGCGCCAACATCGACTTCGACCGCCTGGGCTACGTGGCCGAGCGCGGATCGAACGGGTGGGCAACAAGCTGCGCCCGATGATGCCGTGGATTGCGAAGAACAAGCTGGTGGATCAGTCGAAGAACCAAGTACGGCCTATTGGCTGTTGAGCCCTCATGCCCGTTTTCGCGGCAATGACGTGAAAGCATTGCAAACCAGATATTCCAGCTGACTTTATTTTTGTCAATTAGTTAATAACAATTTTATATCGTTATGATCCGAGGATCAAGGTGAAGGAGTGATGCAATTGCAAAAATTGCATCATGAAAACCTCATCCCTTATCCCTTCCCTGGCCTGGTCCCGCTGCCTCGTCTTCGCAGCGGCCAGCTTCTTCCACCTTGCGGCCGCTGCCGCTCCGGCGCAGCGCATTGCACCGGCGCCGCACGAGCACCAGGAATTAGAGGCGACCCTGGACGCGCCCTATCGCGGCGAGGCCCGCGGGGCCGAATCACGCACCTTCCGCCTGTCCTTCGATTACCCTGGCCTGCAGGGCCGCCGCAGCGTGCACTGGCGCCTCGAGTTGATGGCGCCGAACGGCCGCGAAGTGGCGCGCTGGCAGGGGCAGGCGATCCTGACCGGGCGGCCGGTCGACGTGCCGGTGCGTTGGCAGGGTAAATTGGCGAAGGGGCTGCCTGCGCCCGGCGTGTACCGGGTGCGCCTGCACGCGACGGCCGGGGATGAAGCGGTCGAGCAGTCCTGGGACATCGCCGTCGGCAACCCGCCGGCGCCCGCGCTGCCGGCTTTTTCTCCCATGCCGGGCCGGCGCAAGGTGCTGCAGGCGGCGCCGGCGGCGGGTGCGCTGCCGTTCACGGTCTATTACGGCAACCTGCACAGCCAGACCAGCCACAGCGACGGCGGCGCCGCCCTCGATAACTGCAAGGGTGCCCAGGACCCGCAGACCGCGCCCTTCGGTCCGGATACCGCCTTTCCCTACGCCCGCGAGCATGGCCTGGACATGCTGATGGTCTCCGAGCACAACCACATGTACGACGGCTCGGATGGCACCAAGCTTGATGCCGATCCGGCCGCGGCCAGGGCGCTGTACCAGTCCGGCCTCGGGATGGCGCGCGCGTTCAACGAGCAGCATCCGGACTTCCTGGCCCTGTACGGCATGGAGTGGGGCGTGATCAGCAACGGCGGCCACCTGAACATCTTCAACAGCGACGAGCTGCTGGGCTGGGAAAAGAACGGCAAGGGGGAGCTGCTGGCCGACACGCTCAGCAGCCGCAGCGACTACGGCGCGCTGTACACGCTGATGCGAAAGCAGGGCTGGATCGGCCAGTTCAACCACCCGGCGCTGAAGGACCAGTTCAAGGTCGGCGGCGTGCCGCTGGCCTGGACGGCGGACGGCGACGAGGCGATGGCGCTGTGCGAAGTGATGAACACCTCGGCCTTCTCCACCAACGACAAGGAGGGCGAGACCCGCCGCAGCAATTTCGAGGCGGCCTGCAACAAGCTGCTGGAAGCGGGCTACCACGTGGCCTTCAGCAGCAACCAGGACAACCACTGCGCCAACTGGGGCAGCTCATACACCAACCGCACCGCGGTGCTGGTCCCGAACGGCGTGCCGCTGACCCGCGACAGCTTCATCGACGCCCTCAGGGCGCGGCGCGTGTTCGCGACCATGGACAAGGCATCGCAGATCGTATTTACCGCCAACGGCCACCTGATGGGCGAGCGCATCGACAACCGCGGACCGCTCCAGCTGTCGGTGCAGTTCGCGAACGATGCCGGCCGGCGTGCGGCCACGGTGGCGATCATGGAAGGGGTGCCGGGCCGGAACGGCAACGTGAGCCAGCTGGCGGCGCAGGCGAGCGTCACGCTGACGCCGTCGCCGGGGCCGCACTTCTACTATGCGAAGCTGACCCAGGACGACGGCAAGGTCTTGTGGTCGGCGCCGGTCTGGGTCAACCAGGCGGGCGACTAGAAGCCCAGGTTCTTGCCGAGGCCGAACAGGGTCGCCAGGCCCAGCACCACGAAGATCAGGGCCGCGATGCCGTGCACGAGCTTCAGCGGCACGCGGCCGGCGATGCGGTCGCCGAAGTACACGGCCGGCACGTTCGCCAGCATCATGCCCAGGGTGGTGCCGGCCACCACCGCCACCGCGGAGGGATAGCGCGCGGCCAGCGCCACCGTCGCCACCTGGGTCTTGTCGCCCATCTCGGCCAGGAAGAAGGCCAGCACGGTGGTGAGGAAGACGCCGAAGCGCGCCGGCGTCGTCTCGTTCTCGTCGATGTCGTCCGGGACCATGATCCATGCCGCCATGCCGATGAAGGCCAGGCCCAGAACCCAGCGCATCACTTCGGGACCGAGCAGCTTGCTGACCAGCGCGCCGACCGCGGCGGCAAAGGCGTGGTTGGCGATGGTGGCGGCGAAGATGCCGAAGACGATGGGCAGCGGACGGCGGAAGCGCGCGGCCAGCAGGAAGGCCAGCAACTGGGTCTTGTCGCCGATTTCGGCGAGGGCGACGATGCCGGTGGAAACGAGGAAGGCGTCCATTGAAGCGACAGGGCGGGGAAAGGCAAAGGGGCGATCATAGCAGAGGCGGGCGGCGCCTACCTATCGGGACGGGTTCCGAAGTGCTATCCTGCTCGCGCCTGAATTCAGCTTCCGACCATCACGCCAAGGAATCCCACAAGTGCACTCCATGAACCGCATCGCAGCAGCCCTCCTGATCGCATTCTCCGGCGCCGCCCTGGCGCAAGTTCCCGCCACCGTCCCGGCTTCCGTGCCCGCCGCCAGCAGCACGGCGCCGCTCCAGCTGAACCACCTCGACGCCGACGTCGAGCGTGTCATGAAGCAGTTCGACGTGCCGGGCATCGCCATCGCCATCGTGAAGGACGGCCAGGTGCTGACCGCGCGCGGCTTCGGCGTGCGCAAGCTGGGCGCCCCGGAAAAAGTCGACGGCAAGACCCTGTTCGAAGTGGCCTCGAATTCGAAAGCCTTCACGGCCGCGGCGCTGGCGATGCTGGTCGACGAGGGCAAGCTGGCCTGGGACGATCCGGTCACCAAGCACCTGCCTGACTTCCAGATGTACGATGCCTACGTCACCCACGAGATGACGGTGCGCGACCTGCTGACCCACCGCAGCGGCCTGGGCCTGGGCGCCGGCGACCTGCTGTGGTGGCCGACCACCGGCTTCTCGACCGACGAGATCATCCACAAGCTGCGCTTCATTCCGCCGGCGACCAGCTTCCGCAGCAGCTATGCCTACGACAACCTGCTGTACATCGTGGCCGGCAAGATCATCGCGGCGAAGTCCGGCAAGAGCTGGGGCGAGACCATCCGCGAGCGCATCCTGACCCCGGTCGGCATGGCCACCACGACCACCAGCCTGCTCGAGAACGAAGGCAACCCGAACGTCGCCAACGCGCACAGCAAGATCAACGACAAGATCGCCGCCGTGAAGGCGATGCCGGTACCGAACGCGGTCGGCGCGGTCGGCATCAACACCAACGCCGAAGACATCGCGCGCTGGATGAACGTGCTGCTGGCGCAGGGCAAGCTGGGCGCCGGCGCCGACGGCAAGGAAACACGCCTGTACAGCGCCAAGCAGGCGCGCGAACTGTGGACCGCGCAGACCCCGATGCGCATCAGCGAGCCGAATCCCAAGCTGGCCGGTACCAAGCCGAACTTCGCGGCCTACGGCCTCGGCTTCCAGCTGCGCGACTACCACGGCAGGCTGCTGGCAATGCACAGCGGCGCGCTGCAGGGCTTCTATTCGAAGGTGGTGCTGGTGCCGGAAGAGAAGCTGGGCATCGCCATCCTCACCAATGCCGAAAGCGGCGGCTCGCTGAACGCGCTGCAGTGGCAGCTGCTGGGCCGCCTCGTGGACCGCGACGACAAGACCGACTGGATCGGCGCCGTCGCCGCCGTCGAGGACGAGATGCACGCCAAGGAAAAGGCGCGCCTGGCCAAGAACAGCGCCGCCCGCGCGGCGAAGTCCCAGCCGTCGCTGCCGCGCACCGCCTACGACGGCGACTACCAGGACCCGTGGTACGGCATCGCCACCATCAAGCACGTCGGCGGAAAACAGATCCTGTCGCTGACGCGCACGCCGGACCTGAGCGGGGAAATGGAGCACTTCCAGCACGACACCTTCATCGTGCGCTGGAAGGAGCGCAACTTCAACGCCGATGCCTACGTGACCTTCGCGCTGAACCCGGACGGCAGCATCGAGCGCATGAAGATGCAGCCGATTTCCACCGAGACCGACTTCAGCTATGACTTCCAGGATTTGAACTTTACGCCGGTGAAGAAGTAAGGATCAAATGGGCGGCACCGGATTGAACCCCGAAATCGCCCGATACTTCCCATCGCTGTAGCGCAGTACCTGGCGCTGGTCGATGGCGCTGGGTGGCGCGGCGTGGGATTCGGCGCGGCTGATCGCGCCCTGGTAGCGGATCACGAGGTCGCCCGGCTGCTCGCGCGAGGGCTCGATGCTCCAGTCGCTTTCGATGGCATAGCAGTCGTGGCCGTCGGGCGGGGTGCGGTCGTCGTCCGGGTGGGTGTCCTGCGGGTGCGCCTTGATCAGCGGCTGCAGGCGGTGCATGCAGTCGCCGGTACTGTCGACGTTGATGCCCGACAGYGCCATCTCGACCACCGCTTCGTGGTGCACCGTGCCCTTGTCCAGTTCGTACAGCGACATCCAGGTGCCGCAATAGCCCTGCCAGCAGCTGCCGTATTCCACTGCGATGCCCTGGCGCTGGCCGGACAGCGGCACCGCGCGCACATTGGCCTCGCCGAAGAAGCCGCGCAGCGCGAACACGCCCTGGCGGCCCACGACCTTCCACTGGCCGCCGCTCTGCTCGAACTGGTAGGCGGCCAGCGCCATCGGCGTCGTATGGTTGACCGCGGGCGTGCTGCCTTCTTCCGACGGCACCAGGCCGGCAATCAAGGTCAGGTGCGAGGCATCGGTACGCAGCAGCAGCCGCGGTTCGGCGACTACCCGGTTCGTTCCCGCGGTCCAGCCGCCGTGGCCGGCCTTGCGGGACATGCCGGGCAGGCGCGGCAGGCTGACGGTCACGACCCGTCCCGCCGGGTTGTCGCTCCAGCCCGGGAAGGCCAGCGCCGCCAGCCTCGCCGGCGTCACGCCGGGAGCGGCGTCGGCCGCCGCCTGCGGCGATGCCGCCAGCGCCAGTCCGGTCGCTGGCGCCAGGCCCAGCCAGGCCATCCGCTGCAGGAAGGACGCTCGCATGCTCAGATCTTCTTGCCGTTCCAGATATCCATCATGTCGGCCGATCCCTGGGAACGGATGCCGTTGTCGGACAGGATGCCCTCGGTGGCGGCCACCATCTCCTTGCGCGGCAGGACCATGGTCTCGCCCTCGCGCTGGTCGAAGCGCAGCACCACCATGTCGTCCTTCAGGTCGCGCAGCAGGGCCACCAGGTGGCGCAGGCTGCGCACCGGCACGCCGTTCACCGACTCGACCACCGCGCCCATGCGGTTGCTGTAGCCGGCCACCAGCTTGTGCGGGAAGAAGGGGGAGCTGATCACCACCAGTTCCTCGTGCTGGGCGTCGGGCGAATCGCCGCGGCGCGTGACCAGCGGGCTGGCGTTGAAACTGAAGCCGTTCAGCGCGGCCGCGTTGGCGGTGATGAAGGACAGGTACTCGGCGGTGGCGCGCGTGAACACGATCGGGCCGTACACGAAGTAGGACGGGTAGCCGCCGGCCAGGTCCGGGATCAGGAGCTGGCGCGCGCCGCCGACCGGCACCTGCACCTGCATGGTCTTGCCGCCGCGGACGATGGTCAGCGGCACCTTGCCGTCCTTCGCCACCTGCTGGACGCGGTACTGGAAGCGCACCCGCAGGTTGGGGCCCAGCTTGACCATGCCCTGGTTGTCGACCGGGTGCTCGCCGATGCGGGTGATGACGTCCCATTCCTTCAGCGGATAGGCGGCGTCGCTGCGCGCGGGACGGTGCACGACCGCGCCCTCGACCGACCTGTCGAGCTTGAGGTACTGGCGCAGCACCGGATTCTCCAGCGTCTGCACGCTGTCGAGCAGCAGCGGCTTGCCGTCGTAGCGGCCGTCGGCGACGTCGCTCAGGAACAGCTCGATCTCCTCGTTCGGGATCACGTAGCCGATGTTGTTGGCGCCGGCCAYGCCGGAGAAGGCCAGGCCGATCATCTTGTCGCCGGCGATCACCGGGCCACCGCTGTTGCCGGGATTGATCGGGGCGTCGATCTGCACCCGCAGGCCGGCGTTGCCGAAGCCGTAGGGGACGAATTCGACGCGCGAGACGATGCCCTTGGTGATCGACAGCGAGTTGCCGCCGACCGGATAGCCGTAGGCGAACACCTGTTCGCGCACGTCCGGCAGCACGCTGGCGCGCGGCAGCGCCGGATGCTTGTTGAAGTAGGATTCGTCGTCGAGCTTGAGCAGGGCCAGGTCCATCCCGCGCGCCACCGCCACCACCGTGGCGGCGACCTTGTCGCCGTCCTGGCTGGCCTGGATCTCGACCTGGCTGGCGTAGCCGACCACGTGGGCATTCGTGAGAATCCGCTTGCCCTCGATGATCACGCCCGAGCCGGTGACGTCCTGCGGCGTGGCCTTGGTCCAGGGTTTATACGGGTCGGGGCGGCGCAAGGTCGAGAAGATCTTGACGACCGAGTTTTCGACGCGGGACGGAATGGCGGATTTGGTCGGTGCGGCCTTTGCATCGAGGTCCTGGGCCTGGACCTGGATCTGGACCATCGCACAGGCGGCGGCAAGCGCTGCGGCGGCAGCGAGTCGGAAAAGTGTCATGCGTCTCTTTGAATCGGAAAGATTGCTGAGCGAATATACACCGTGGCGAAGCGTGAAAGTTCACAAATACTCACCACGGCGTGACATTTACGGTTTGACGAACTTGAGGGTCATGCGGTCGCTTTCGCCGATGGCCTGGTATTTGGCGCGGTCCTCGTCGCGGTTGGCCAGGGTCGGCGGCAGGGCCCACACGCCGCCCTTGTGGTCGGCCTTGTCCTTCGGGTTGGCGTTGATCTCGGATTTCCCCGCCAGCTTGAAGCCGGCGCTTTCGGCCATCCTGATCACATACGACTCATGGATGTAGCCGCTCGTGGCCTTGGCATCCTGCGGCATGGATTCCGGCAGGCGGTGGTCGGTCACGCCCAGCACGCCGCCCGGCTTCAGGCTGGTGTACAGCGCCTTGAACATTTCCTTGACCTTGTCGTCGCCCAGCTCGACGAAGTTGTGCACGTTGCGGAAGGTGAGCACCATGTCGACGCTGTTTGGCGGGGCGAAGTTGTAGATGGCCTTTGGCGGATTGAAGGCGCCCCGCACGACCTTGTCATACACCGCCGGGTTGGACTCCAGCAGCGTCTTGGATATGAGGCCGGCGCCGATCAGCTTGCCGTCCTGGCGCAGGTAGRGCGCCAGGATCTCGGTGTACCAGCCGCCTTCCGGCAGCAATTCGACCACCGTCATGGTTGGCTTGATGCCGAAGAAAGTCAGCGTTTCGTAAGGATGGCGCCAGGTGTCGCGCGCCACGTTGGCGCTTGAGCGGTGGCTGCCGGCGATGGCCGCGCGCAGTTGGGCGTCGTCGGTCTGGTTGGCGGCCAGCGCCGTGCCGGCCAAGCCTGCCAGTACGGCGGCCAGGATGAATCGTTTCATGTCTCGGTCTCCAATGTCGGTGGGGTAGCGGCGCCATGCCGTGCCCTCCGCCGATCATCGGGCAGGCCCTAGTTGTCGTCAAGTAAAGATTGCGTATGTATTAAACCTGTCCGACCGGACACCTGCCGGACACAGGGCGGACGCGGCCCGCGCGGACACCGTCCGCCCTGGCCGCGCTGGCAAGCAGGAACCCAGGCACCTGGCATAAAGATTGCCTATTCAAGAACTTTACTTGCTGCTATGGTTCAGCAGATAAAGAGAAGAAGTAAAGCGCAGCACAACAAGAGCGGTCCGCCCGCCGGACCACTGTCCACCTCAGGAGACGTCATGGAACGCCGTACCTTCCTCAACATCAGCGGCCTGGCTTTCGGCACGATGCTGGTGCCCGTATTCGGCCGCGCGATCGCCGCCGAAGAGCTGCTCAATCCGATGCCGGTCGCGGCCAAGAAGCTGCTGGCCGACACCGCGCTGAACGCCGCCACCAAGGCCGGCGCCAGCTACTGCGACGTGCGCATCGGCCGCTACCTCAACCAGTACGTGATCACCCGCGACCTGAACGTCGAGAACGTGGTCAACACCGAGTCGGCCGGCATCGGCGTGCGCGTGGTCTGCAACGGCGCCTATGGCTTCGCCGCCACCAACGACATGAGCCCGGACGGCGTGGCCGGCGCGGCGCGCCAGGCGGTGGCGATCGCCAAGGCCAACGCCAAGCTGCAGCTCGAACCGGTGCAGCTCGCACCGGTGAAGGGCGTGGGCGAGGTCTCGTGGGCGACGCCGGTACAAAAGGACTGGCGCACGGTGCCGGTCAAGGAGAAGGCCGAACTGCTGATCGCCGCCAACAAGGCCGGCATGGACGGCGGCGCGACCTTCATGAACTCGATGCTGTTCCAGGTGAACCAGCAGAAGTACTTCGCGTCCACCGACGGCTCCTACATCGACCAGGACATCCAGCGCATGTGGGCGCCGCTGACCGCCACCGCGGTCGACAAGGGGACCGGCAAGTTCCGCTCGCGCCAGGGCCTGTCGGCGCCGGTCGGCATGGGCTACGAATACCTGGCCGCGCGCAAGGAAGACAAGATCAAGGCCGCCGGCGGCGTCGCTACCCTGTACACGACATCCTATGACATCGTCGAGGACGCCCGCGCCGCCGGCCGCGACGCCAAGCGCAAGCTGACCGCCAAGAGCGTCACCCCGGGCAAGTACGACCTGGTGCTGTCGCCCGAACACCTGTGGCTGACGATCCACGAATCGGTCGGCCACCCGACGGAACTCGACCGCGTGCTGGGCTACGAGGCCAACTACGCCGGCACCAGCTTCGCCACCCTCGACAAGTGGGAAACGAAGAAATTCAACTACGGTTCGCCGCTGGTGAACATCGTGGCCGACAAGGTCACCCCGGGCTCGCTGGGCGCGGTCGGCTACGACGACGAAGGCGTCAAGTGCAAGCGCTGGGACATCATCAAGGACGGCATCCTGGTGAACTACCAGGCCACGCGCGACCAGGCCCACATCATCGGCGAGAAGGAATCGCACGGCTGCTCGTATGCCGACAGCTGGAGCAATGTGCAGTTCCAGCGCATGCCGAACGTCTCGCTCCAGGCGGGCAAGAAGAGATTGAGCCCGGACGAGATGGTCAAGGACATCAAGAAAGGCATCTACATCGTCGGCGACGGTTCGTTCTCGATCGACCAGCAGCGCTACAACTTCCAGTTCGGCGGCCAGCTGTTCTACGAGATCAACAACGGCAAGATCGGCCAGATGCTGGAAGACGTGGCCTACCAGTCGAATACCCAGGAATTCTGGAATGCCTGCAGCGCGCTGTGCGACGAACGCGACTGGCGCATGGGCGGCTCCTTCTTCGACGGCAAGGGCCAGCCTCCGCAGATCTCCATCGTCTCGCACGGCGCCAGCACCGCGCGCTTCAACGGCATCAACGTCATCAACACCGCCCGCAAGATCGGCTAAGGCAGGGAGCACACCACATGACCATCCTGACCCAGGAACAAACCAAACGCATCTGCGACCGCGTGCTGTCGCTGTCCAAGGCCGACGAATGCAGCGTCACCGTGAACGGCAGCCGCCAGGGCAATATCCGTTTCGCGCGCAACGCCGTCTCCACCGCCGGCCTGGCGGAAGACACCAATATCGCCGTGCAGGTCGCCTTCGGCAAGCGCCAGGGCGTCGCCACCATCAACGAGTTCGACGACAAGTCGCTGGAAAAAGCCGTGCGCCGCGCCGAAGACCTGGCGCGCCTGGCGCCGGAGAATCCGGAATTCATGCCGGCCGTGGCCAAGCAGAACTACCGCGCCTCCGAGACCTTCAACAAGAAGACCGCCGCCATCGATCCGGAATACCGCGCCCAGGCCGCCGCCTATGCGATCGAAGCCTGCCGCAAGAATAAACTGGTGGCCGCCGGCTTCTTCACCGACAGCACCTCGTTCACTTCGGTCGGCAACTCGAACGGCGTCTACGGCCACCAGGACGAGACCGGCCTGGACTTCACCTGCACCGTGCGCACCGAAGACGGCCGCGGTTCGGGCTGGGTCAAGCGCACCGCCACCGACGCCGCCCGCTTCGATCCGCGCGAAGCGGCCGACGTGGCGATCGAGAAGGCGCTGCGCTCGGTCGACGCCAAGGCGCTGGAGCCGGGCCGCTACACCGTGATCCTGGAGCCGGCCGCGACCTCCGACCTGATCGGCTTCATGCTGTCCGGCTTCGACGCCCGCCAGACCGACGAAGGCCGCAGCTTCCTGTCGAAGAAGGGCGGCGCCTCGCGCCTGGGCGACAAGCTGTTCGACAGCCAGGTCAACATCTGGGCCGACCCGTGGAATCCGGACGTGCCGGTGCTGCCCTGGGACACCCAGAACCTGATCGCGCGCGAGCGCATGGACATCATCAAGGACGGCAAGGTCAACGCCCTGAATTACTCGCAGTACTGGGCCAAGAAGAAGGGCGTGAAGCCGACCGCGACGCCGGGCAACATCATCATGGCCGGCACCGACAAGTCGACCCTGGACCTGATCGCCAGCACCAAGAAGGGCATCCTGGTGACCCGCACCTGGTACATCCGCATGGTCGACCCGCAGTCCGTGCTGCTGACCGGCCTGACCCGCGACGGCACCTTCTACATCGAGAACGGCAAGATCAAGTACCCGATCAAGAACTTCCGCTTCAACGAGAGCCCGGTGACCATGCTGAACAACATCGAGGAGATCGGCAAGCCGGTGATCATCGGCGGCGACGAAGCGCCGTTCCAGATGGCGATTCCGCCGATGAAGGTGAGGGATTTCAACTTCACTTCGTTGTCGGACGCGGTGTAAAGCAAGGCCTGCGGCCTCAAAACGTCATTCCCGCTTTCGCGGGAATGACGGGTATTTTTGGAGATTCAATGGAACGCCGTACCTTCCTCACCCTGGCCGCCGGCACCGCCGGCGCGATGCTGGTCCCCGTCTTCGGCAACGCCATCGCCGCCGAAGAGCTGCAAAGCAGCATGCCCCTCAGCCTCAAGAAGGCGCTTGCCGACGCCGCCCTGAACGCGGCCACCCGCGCCGGCGCCAGCTATTGCGACGTGCGCATCGGGCGCTACCTGAACCAGTTCATCAATACCCGCGACCTGACGGTGCAGAGCGTGACGAATACCGAGTCGAGCGGCGTCGGCGTGCGCGTGATCGCCGACGGCGCCTACGGTTTCGCCGCCACCAATGCGATGAATCCGGACGCCGTCGCCAACGCCGCGCGCCAGGCGGTGGCGATCGCGAAGGCCAACGCCAGGCTGCAGCTTGAGCCGGTGCGGCTGGCGCCCGTGAAGGGAGTGGGCGGGGTGGCCTGGGCCACGCCGATCAGGAAGGACTGGCGCACCGTGCCGGTCAAGGAAAAGGCCGAGATGCTGATCGCCGCCAACAAGGCCGGCCTGGACGCCGGCGCCAGCTTCATGACCGCCAACCTGTTCCAGGTGAACCAGCAGAAGTACTTCGCTTCCACCGACGGCTCCTGGATCGACCAGGACATCCACCGCCTGTGGGCGCCGCTGACCGCCACCGCGGTCGACAAGGCGACCGGCAAATTCCGTTCGCGCGCCGGGCTGGCGCCGCCGGTCGGCATGGGTTACGAATACTTCGACGTGCGTCCCGAGCACAAGCTGCAGGCCGCGGGCGGCGTCACCACCCTGTACAAGGGCGGCTACGACATCGTCGAGGAAGCGCGCAACGCCGGCCGCCAGGCGCGCGAGAAGCTGAGCGCGAAGAGCGTCGAGCCGGGCAAGTACGACCTCGTGATCGCGCCGGAAAACCTGTTCCTGACCATCCACGAGTCGGTCGGCCACCCGACGGAGCTGGACCGCGTGCTGGGCTACGAGGCCAACTACGCCGGCACCAGCTTCTGCACGCTGGACAAGTGGGAGACCCGCAAATTCAAGTTCGGCGCGGACAAGGTCAACTTCTTCGCCGACAAGAGCACGCCGGGCTCGCTGGGCGCGGTCGGCTACGACGACGAGGGCGTGCAGCCGAAGCGCTGGGACATCATCAAGGACGGCATCCTGGTGAACTACCAGGCCACGCGCGACCAGGCCCACATCATCGGCGAAAAGGAGTCGCACGGCTGCTCCTACGCCGACAGCTGGAGCAAGGTGCAGTTCCAGCGCATGCCGAACGTCTCGCTGGCGCCGGGCAAAGAACGCCTCACGCCGGACGAAATGGTCCAGGACGTCAAGAAGGGCATCTACATCCTCGGCCGCGGTTCCTATTCGATCGACCAGCAGCGCTACAACTTCCAGTTCGGCGGCCAGCTCTACTACGAGATCAAGGACGGCAAGATCGGCCCCATGCTGGAAGACGTGGCCTACCAGTCGAACACCCAGGAATTCTGGAACGCCTGCAGCGCCATCTGCGACGAGCGCGACTGGCGCATGAGCGGCTCCTTCTTCGACGGAAAGGGCCAGCCGAGCCAGGTCAGCGCGGTCTCGCACGGCGCATCGACGACCCGTTTCAACGGCGTCAAAGTGATCAACACCGGTCGCAAGATCGGATAAGAAGGGACGGACATGAAACACCTGAACCAGGATGAGGCCAAGCGCATCTGCGACCGTGTGCTGTCCTTCTCGAAGGCCGACGAATGCAGCGTCGCCATCAACGGCAGCCGCCAGGGCAATATCCGCTTCGCGCGTAACAGCGTCTCCACGGCCGGCCTGAACGAAGACCAGCGCTTGACCGTCACCGTCGCCTTCGGCAAGCGCCAGGGCACCGCATCCGTCAACGAATTCGACGCCAAGTCGCTCGAGCAGGCCGTGCGCCGCGCCGAGGACACCGCGCGCCTGGCGCCCGAGAATCCAGAATACATGCCGCTGCCGGACAAGCAGGCCTTCAAGGCGAGCGGCGAATACTTCGCGCCGACCGCCGCGATCGATCCGGACTACCGCGCCGAGGTGGCCTCGCACGCGATCCTGGCGGGCCGCAAGAACAAGCTGGTCACCGCCGGCTTCTTCCTCGATACCACCGGCATCGAGACCATCGCCAATTCGAAAGGCCTGTTCGGGCACCGCGAATTCACCCGCCTCGGCTTCACCTGCACCGCGCGCACCGAGGATGGCCGCGGTTCCGGCTGGGTGACCCGAACGGCCAGCGACGCCAAACGCTTCGATGCGCGCGAGGCGGTCGACGTCGCCATGGAAAAGGCCCTGCGTTCGGTCGACGCCAGGGCGCTGGAGCCGGGCCGCTACACCGTGATCCTGGAGCCGGCCGCGGCTTCCGAGCTGGTGGGCCGCATGTTCGGCGGCTTCGGTGCGCGCCAGGCCGACGAGGGCCGCAGCTTCCTGGCGAAGAAGGGCGGCGGCAACCGCCTGGGCGAAAAGCTGTTCGACGAACAGGTCAACGTCTGGTCCGACCCCTGGGACCAGGACGTGCCGGTCAGCCCCTGGGACAGCGGCTCGATGCTGGCGCGCCAGCGCCGCGACCTGATCAAGGACGGCAAGGTCGCCAATCTCGAATACTCGCGCTACTGGGCCCAGAAACAGGGCCAGGCGCCGACCGCGCGCGCCGGCAACATGATCATGGCCGGCGGCGGCAAGTCGCTCGAGGAGCTGATCGCCAGCACGAAGAAGGGCGTGGTGGTCACCCGCACCTGGTACATCCGCATGGTCGATCCGCAATCGCTGCTGCTGACCGGCCTGACGCGCGACGGCACCTTCTACGTCGAGAATGGCAGGATCAAGTACCCGATCAAGAACTTCCGCTTCAACGAAAGCCCGGTCGCCATGCTCAACAACGTCGAGGAGCTGGGCAAGCCGGTGATCGTCGGCGGTGAAGAGGTGTCGTACCAGATGGTGATCCCGCCGATGCGGCTGCGGGACTTCAACTTCAGCTCCCTGTCCGACGCGGTTTAGGTTTCGTGGCCAATTACGACTTCTACTTCACGCGCCTGATGTACGAGTCGGGCGACTGGGACGTGGACATCCGCATGCCCAGCAACGTGCTCAACTCGCTGGTCGAATACACGACCCTGCGGGTGGATCCGGCCGAGCGCGTGATCGCCCTGTCGGACCCGAAGATGTTGCAGGCGCCGTTCTGCTACCTGGCCGGGCACAAGCTGCTGCAGTTCACGCCCGCCGAGCGCCGCAACTTCGAGCGCTACGTGAAGGGAGGCGGTTTCGTCTTCGTGGACGACTGCAACCACGACATCGATGGCCTGTTCGCCAAGTCCTTCGAAGCGGAACTGGCGAAGATGTTCGGCCCGAAGGCCCTGAAGAAGATCCCGAATACGCACCGCTTGTATTCCAGCTTCTTCAAGTTCGACGGCCCGCCGAACACCGCGGTGGAACTGAACGGCTGGGGCGACGACCTGGTCCACGAATACCTGCGCGCCATCGAGGTCAATGGCCGCATCGGCGTGCTGTATTCGAACAAGGACTACGGCTGCGAGTGGGACTACGACTTCCGCAACAAGCGCTGGCTGGCGGTCGACAACACCCGCTTTGCGGTCAATATCATTCAATACGCGTTGGGAGCATAGCAAGTGGCTGAAGCTGCATGGACTGAGAACGAGATCGCGGATCTGGTCGCGAAAGTCGACGACCTGAAACGGAGCATGGGGCAGGTGATCATCGGCCAGAAGGACGTGATCGAGCTGCTGGTGACCTGCCTGCTGGCCGGCGGCCACGCGCTGGTCGAGGGCGTGCCGGGCCTCGGCAAGACCCTGCTCGTCAAATCGCTGGCCCAGGCCACCGACATGCAGTTCCGGCGCGTGCAGTTCACGCCCGACCTGATGCCGTCGGATATCGTCGGCACCGAGATCCTCGAAGAAGACCAGGCCACGCGCCAGCGCGTGTTCCGTTTCCAGCAGGGACCCGTGTTCACCCAGGTGCTGCTGGCCGACGAGATCAACCGCGCACCGCCGAAGACCCAGTCGGCCCTGCTGGAAGCGATGCAGGAACGCTCCGTCACCTTCGCCGGCCAGACGCACAAGCTGCCGAAACCCTTCTTCGTGCTTGCGACCCAGAACCCGATCGAGCAGGCCGGCACCTATCCGCTGCCGGAAGCCCAGCTCGACCGCTTCCTGTTGCGCATCGACGTCGGCTACCCGACCGAGATTGAGGAGATCGCGATGGTCGGCGCCACAACGCACGCCGGCCTGCGCGACGCCGAGCCCGCGATGACGCTGGAAACCCTGCTGCGTCTGCAGCAACTGGTGCGCGACATCGAAATCGCCGATCCCATGCTGCGCTACGCGACCCGGCTGGTGCGCGCGACCCGTCCGGCGGAGTCGCCGGTCGAGGCGATCCGCAAGCACATCGGCTGGGGTGCCGGTCCGCGCGCCGGCCAGGCGCTGGTACTGGCATCGAAGGCGCGCGCCTTGATGCACGGCCGCCTGGCGGTCACCCGCGAAGACATCGGGGCCATGCTGCTGCCGGTGCTGGCCCACCGCGTGCTGCGCAATTTCGAGGCGGAAGCGGACGGCATCCTGATCGCCGACGTGCTGGCGGCGCTGCCCAACGAAGTACGGATCGACTAAGTGGCTGGATTGGCGAGCGCCGCGCTGGCGGCGCACACGGGCAAGCTCGATCTCGCGATCCGTCACGTGCTGGCGGGGCTCGGGCACGGCATCCACGCCGGGCGCGAGCGCGGCGCCGGCGTCGAGTTCTCCGAGTACCGGGCCTATGCGCCGGGGGACGAGTGGCGCCGCGTCGACTGGAAGCTGATGGCGCGCGCCGACCGGTATTATGTGCGCGAGGCCGAGCGCGACAGCCACGTCGCCGTCTGGCTGGTGCTGGACGCCACCGCCTCGATGCTGGAGCCGAGCCGCAGCATCGAGGGACTGGATAAGCTGGGCTATGCACGCCTGCTGCTGGGCTGCGTGGGCGCGATCGCGCAGCGCCAGGGCGATGCGTTCGGCCTGGTCGTCTGCCAGGGCGAGCGTGCCCACTTCACCCCGGCCGCGCGCGGGCCGCGCCAGCTGCAACGCGTGCTGTCCCAGCTGGAGCGCCTGGATGCCGCCGGCACGCTGCCCGGCAGCGAAGTGCTGCGCGCCAGCCTGCATTTCGCGCGCTCGCCCAGCGTGGTCTGCGTGGCCGGCGATTTCCTGGAATGGCCTTCGCCGCTGTCGGAAGCGATGGTCCGCCTGCGCAGCATGCGCCACGACGTGCGGGCGCTGTGCCTGCAGACCGAGGCCGAGATCGCGGCAAGCTTCGATACCCGCCAGGCCTGGCGCGACCCGGAGGGGGACGGCAAGCTGTTCCGCTTCGGATCCGAGGTACGGGACGGCTATGCGCGCCGGCGCGACGACCACTTCGCCATGGTCGCCCAGCAGTGCCGCTCGCACGACATCCCCTATGTGGCGGCGCCGATCGAGCGCGCCCCGGGCGAGGTCTTGCGCGCATGGCTGCAGGCTAAGCTGAATGCGTGGGGAGGACGCGCATGAACAGCCTCTGGTGGTGGGCGCTGCCGGTACTGCTGCTGCCGATCCTGTGGCACCGGCAGAAGCGCGAACAGACGCGTGCGCTGCCGCTGGCGACGGCGCGCTTCCTGCCGGTCTCGAAGCCGGTGCAACTGCGCGTGTGGCGCTGGGAAGAGGTGCTGCTCCTGATCCTGCGCTGCCTGTTGCTGCTGGCCTTGATTGCGCTGCTGGCCGACCCCGTGCTGCCCTGGCGCGGCGACAGCGTGCTGGTGGTGCCCGGCGCCGATCCGGCCTTCGTCGACCGGCAGGCGCGCGCGGCAGGCCTGGCGGATGCGCGCCGCATCGACTTGCCCGGACGCGAGGGTTACCGCTGGCTGCACGAGCACGAGCGCGAATTCAAGCCGCAGGCGCGCCTGCTGCTGGTCGGCGACGTGGCGATGCCTGCCGCGCTGCCGCGCCTGCGCCACCCGCTTACGGTGCGTTCCCAGGCCACGCCGGTGGCGCCGCTCGAACGGCACGTGGCCGTGTACAGCCGCCGCGCGGACGAATGGCGCACGCTGTTCGGTGCGCTCGGCGGCGCGCAGCGCTACGTGATCGACGAGCAGGCAGGCCCCGGAACCGGACTGGTGATCTGGGACTTGCCGGAGCCGCCGCCGGCCGGCTTGCGCGCGCCGCTGTGGTGGGTGGCGGACACCGCAGCCTTCCCCGAACTGGACAAGGCGCCGCAGGCCGACGGCCTGCATTACCTGGACAGCCGGCGCGGGCGCCTGTGGAGCGCGGCCTGGCTGCCGCCGCGGGACGCCGCCGCCGCGCGCACCATGTTCGAGACCTGGCAGCGCCTGCATGTCGGCGTCCGGTCGTACACCGCCCCGGCCCAGGCGCCCGCCGTCGATGCGCGCGCGCCGGCCGGCCCGGCCGGCGGCGCCCTGCGCGACATGCTGGCCGCGGCGCTGCTGGTCCTGTTCGCCCTGGAGAGGATGGTGACCCATGTCCGCCGGCGCTGACATCTTCGCGCGCCTGATCGGTCCGATCTGGCGCGCCGCCCTGCTGCGCCGCGCCGGCCTGTGGATCGCGGGCGCGCTGCCCTGGCTGCTGCTGCGCTCCGGCCCCGGCCTGCTGGCCTGGTCGGCGTTCTGCGCCTGGGACGGCCTGCGGCTGCAGCGCCGCGTTGCCCACGGCTGGGTCGCCTGGCTGGACGGCGCGCTGCCGGAAATGGAAGACAGCGCCGCGCTGCTGCTGCATGCCGATTCGCCGGTGGCGCAACTGCAGCGCCAGCGCCTGCTGGGCCGCATCGAGGCCAGTCTGACGGCTGCGCGCATCCGCGCCATCGTGCGCGAGCACGTATCGTTCGGCTTGCCCTGGCTGGCTGGCAGCCTGGCGCTGGCGGCACTGGCCTGGGGTGCAAGCTTCCTGCCGCAAGGCGTCCAACCTGCCGCCGCCGGTCTGCCGGGTGCGCAAGCCGGCGCCGCCGCGCCGGCCGCCGCCGCCTTGATCGTGAAACTCACGCCGCCGCGCTACACGGGCGTGGAGACATCGAGCTCGGCCCCGCGCGACCTGCAGGCGCCGGAACAGACCGTGGTCGAGTGGTGCCTGAAGCAGCCCGCGGCCGGCGTGCTCGAGACCATCGAGCTGAGCGATGGCCAGGCCCTGCAGCTGGGGGCGGAATGCGCGCGCTGGACCGCCACCGAATCCATCTTCTGGCGCTGGCGCGGCGCCCGCTACACGCTGAAGGTGCTGCCGGACCAGGCGCCGGAAATCGTGGTGACCCAGCCGAACGAGATCATCAAGGAACTGGCGCGCGACGCCAGCCAGGCGGCGATGGCGGTATCGGTGCGCGACGACTACCGGGTGAAGCAGGCCACCCTGCACCTGACCCTGGCGCGCGGCAGCGGCGAAAACATCCGCTTCAGCGACCGCGAGCTGCCGATTCCGCCAGGGCCCGATCCGCGCCGGCGCGACTGGAGCAAGCACTGGGCCCTGAGCGAACTTGGCATGGAACCGGGCGACGAGCTCTACTTTTTCGTCCGCGCCACCGACAACGCGGCCAGGCCGCATACCGTGCAGTCGCCGACCTACACGCTGCGCCTGCCGGCGCCGCCGCAGGACGAGGACCAGGACGTCTCGGCGCTGCCGGTGATGGTCAAGCCGGAGAGCCTGCGCAGCCAGCGCCAGATCATCATCGACACCGAACAGCTGATCGCCGACATGCGCGTCAAGAAAATCGACGCCGCCACCGTGCGCGAGCGCAGCGAGACCATCGCCGCCGACCAGGGCGCGCTGCGGCGCCGCTACGGCCAGTTCCTGGGCGAGGAGTCGACCCTGTTCGGCAAGGACGATCACGACGATGATCACGGCAGTGAGCACGGCAGCGGCCATGGCAAGCCGCAGGACGTGCTGCACGAGTTCGGCCACGCCCACGACCAGGCCGAGAACGCGACCCTGTTCGACGAGGCGACCAAGAAGATCCTGCGGCGCGCGCTGTCCGCGATGTGGGATGCCGAGAACGCGCTGCGCGCCATCACCCCGAAGACGGCGCTGCCGCCGGAACACAAGGCGCTCGACGCGATCAAGGAATTGCAGCAGTCCGAACGCATCTACCTGCACAAGACGGCGTTCGCGCCGCCGCCGATCAAGGAGGACAAGCGCATGACGGGCGACATGGCGGGCGCCGCCAGCAGCAAACGCGAACAGTCGGGGGCGCCCGATGGCGTGCCGGCCGAGCTGCGCGAGCTGGTGCGGGCGCTGGCCGGCGACGGTCCGCTCCCAAGCCTGTGGACCCGCACCGCCCACGACTGGGTGCGCGAGCGCATCGCCGCCGACGAGCAGCGCATGGCCGCCCAGCGCGCGATCCAGGACGTGGCCGACGGCTGCCTGGCCTGCCGTCCGGTGCTGCGCGCCTGGCTGCGCGGCGCCGTGCATGAGGCGAAGGTAAGGCTGCAGGCCACGCCGAAGGTCGAGACGCCGTTCGAGCGCGCCGCGCGGGGAGGTGTGCGATGAACTGGATGAGCATTGCCGCTCTCGTGCTCGGGCTGGCCGGCGCCTTCATTTACGCCGCACGGCGACGCTGGATCGATGCCGTACTGGCCGCCGTGGCAGGTGTCGCGCTGGCCGCCACGGTCGGCAGCTTCGCGCTGCCCGGCGAGGCGGGCAGCACGCTGGCCTTGTCCGCCTCCGAGCCGCCGGCCTCGCTGGAGGGCGTGCGCAGCCTGAAGCTGGAAGGCGACGGCCTGCGCGCCGCCGAATGGGAAGACCTGCCGGCGCGGCCGCTCGCCTGGAGCGTGCCGGCCACGCCCACCGTCCGCCTCGACTTCCCGCGCACGATCGCGCTGGGCCGCATCTTCACGCTGCGCCTGGAGCGCTCCTGGCAGGGACCGGGCCGGCTGCAGCTGCTGGCCGAGAACGGCGAGGTGCTGGCCGAGAGCAAGGGCGAGGGCGTGCTGTCCGTGCAGTGGCTGCCGCCGCTGGCCGAGCGCCTGGTCCTGAGCGCGCGTCTGCTGGATGCGAACGGCAAGACGGTCGACCAGGGACCGGTGCCGGTCACCGTGACGGAGCCGGCGCCGCTGCAGGTGCGCGGACGTTTCGGCGCGCCATCCTTCGACCTGCGCACCCTGGACGACCTGCTGGCTGCCAGCAATGCCGTGATCGACTGGCAGGTCGAGCTGGGCAAGA
The DNA here is from genome assembly GCF_056397205.1 of Massilia sp. 05N420. Lineage (NCBI taxonomy): Bacteria > Pseudomonadati > Pseudomonadota > Betaproteobacteria > Burkholderiales > Oxalobacteraceae > Massilia > Massilia sp. 05N420. Next base: position 9,012 of record NZ_JBFTMX010000029.1, on the reverse strand, counting down.
ACCTGCGCCGCAGCGAAAGCGCGCGCACCGGGATGAAGGCGCCCGATCTCGAGATCGTCGACGCCGCCTGGTTCGAACGCGCCGGAGAAGCCGGCCGCGCGGCCTTGCTGGCGCGGGTTGCCGAGGGCGCGCCGCTGCTGGTGCTGGGTGCGAATGCGAACGACGCCGGCGTCTGGTCGCGCGGCATCGGCCTGCGCCTGGCGCCGCAGCCGGCCGACCGCAGCATCGGCGCCCGTTTGCCGATGACCTCGGGCGGCCTGAATCCGGCCATTGGGCGCGCCGCCGAGTGGCAGGGCGAGGACGGCCTCTGGACCCGCGACTGGCACAAGGGCCGTATCGCCTGGCTGGGCGTGGGCGGCTGGCACCGTCACGCGATCGAGGAGCCGCGCGCGCTGGCGCTGTGGTGGCAGGACGTGCTCGACCGCCTGCGCGTGCGGCGTGACGATGACCTGGCCTGGCTGGACCCGGGCGAGCTGCCGCTGCCGGAGCGGCGCCTGGAAGTGTGCGCACGGGGCGAGGCCCTGGCGAAGTCGGCGTCGCTGGACTTTCCGGCGCTGGCGCTCACGCTGCCCTGGCAGCGCCGCCTGGAGCGCGTCGACGCCGCCTGCGTGGCGGTGTGGCCGAAGCAGCCCGGCTGGCTGGGCATGACGGCGCAGGCGCAGGGCGGCCGCGCGCTGGAGAACGCGGTGTATGTGTACGCGGAGCGCGACTGGACGCTGTGGCAGCGCGCCCAGCGCCGCGAGGCCACCGCGCGCTATGCGGCCCGTACGCCGGCGCCGGCAACGGGCGCGCAGTCGACAGGCAAGCCATTGCGCACGATGCCGGCCTGGCCTTTCGGCCTGGTGTTCGCGCTGGCCATGCTGGGCCTGTGGTGGCGCGAACGGCGCTGATCAGAAGTTGTAGTCGGCCCTGGCGTACAGCGAGCGCCCGTTGATCCCGAACGGGCAGGTCTCCCAGCAATAGGTGAAACCCATCTGCGGGAAGGGGGCGGCCCTGACCGGGTCCCAGCGGCTCGGGTAGGTGTCGAACACATTGTTCACACCGACGCTCAGGGCCAGGGCCTTGCTGAAGGCGTAGCGCCCGCTCAGGTCCAGCAGCCATTTCGCGTCCCAGGTCTGCACATAGGGTGCGGTGAAGCCCTGGCCGGCCACTTCGCCGTAGTAGTTGGCGCGCGCGTTCAGGTTCCACGGTCCGCTCGTGAAGTCGGCCGCCACCACGTGGTGCCGGCGCGGCTGGCCGCGTTCGATCAGCGTGACCTGGGCGTCGTCGAACAACTGGGTGCCGGTCAATACCTTCGACGAGGACTTGCGCGAGTCGACGGAGGTACGATTGAAGCCGAGCTGGCCGGACAGCACCAGGGTGCCGTCGGCGAATCCGCGCAGGGTGCGCTCGGCGATCAGGTCGAGGCCGCGCGTGGTGGTGCCGATCGCATTCGTGAAGAACTGGGCCTGGCCGACGCGCAGCGGATCCAGCACCGCCTTGATCGGGCAGGCGGAGGCAGTCCGGCAGGGGCCGCTCTCGGGCGAGATGGTGCTGGAGAAGACAATGCGGTCGGCGATGCGGGTGCGCCAGGCGTCGGCGGTGAACGAGAAGCCGGGAGCGGGGCGCAGCACCAGGCCGGCGCTGGCGCTGCGCGAGGTTTCTTCCTTCAGCGGCGCGATGCCCAGCGCGCGGGTCACCGGACTGCCCTCGCGCGCGGTGAGGGTCTCGGTCAGCACGCCGGCGCCGTTCAGGTTGGTCGAGACCGAGCTGTAGAACTTCTGCTGCACGCCGGGCGCACGGAAGCCGGTCGAGACGCTGGCGCGCAGGCCGAGCTGGCGGCTCGGATCGTAGCGCAGCGCCAGCTTGCCGGTGGTGGTGCCGCCGAAGTCGGAATACCGCTCATGGCGCAGCGCGGCCGCCAGCGTGAGCGGCAGCGCGAACCTGTGTTCGGCATCGAGGTAGATCGCGCTGTTGTGGCGCGCCTCGTTCACTTCGGTCGCCGGGGTATAGCCGGGGAAGCCCTGGATGCCGGCCGCCGCCAGATGGCCGGTCTGGTCGAGGATGCGGATCGCCGGGTTGTTGGTGCGGCCGTACTGGTAGGACACCGGATCGCCGGCCACGATCTGGTAGCCGTCGCGCCGGTATTCGAGGCCGGCGGCCAGCTGCAGCGCCATGCCCGCCAAGGTCAGCGGGCCGCGCAGGTCGAGGTTGACGGTAGTCTGGGTGAAGCGCAGCTTGCCGGTATCGGCTTCGAGCGGCGACTCGTTGAAGTCGGCGCAGCTGCATTTCGGTTCGTACCAGTAGCTGACGTTGATCGAGTTCCGTTCGTGGAAGGCGAGCTCGCTGCGGCCGTGGTTGACGCTGGCGTCGAGGTTCCAGCCGGCGCCGAGGCCGCGGCGGAAGCCGACCGCCAGCGAGGCGTCGCTGACCCTGGTCAGGATGTTCGGCAGGAAGCCGTTCGGGTAGACCGCGGGGACGTTGCGTCCATCTTCCTTCGGCCGGAAGAAGCCGGCGGCGTCGCCAGTGCGGCGCGAGACGCCGCCGAAGGCATACAGTTCGCCGTCGCTGCTACCGACCGGCAGCATGGCATTGGTCCACAGATAGGCATCCCTGGCCAGCGAATCGCCGATGCGCTGGGTCACGCGCGGCGGATTCACGCGCAGGGTGTCCAGACCGGCGCGATTGGTCTCGCCGCGGCGCCGGCTCTCGACGGCAAGGTTCAGGTAGCCGCCCGAGGACCCCAGCGCCCAGCCGTGGCTTTCGCCGACGCTGATGGTGTCGCCGTCGCCTTTCGAGGTGGTGCCGCCGGCAACGCTCAGCTGGCCGCCCGGGCCCTGCTTGAGCACGATATTGATCACGCCGGCGATCGCGTCCGAGCCGTACTGGGCGGCGGCGCCGTCGCGCAGCACCTCGATGCGCTGGATCGCCGACAGCGGGATCGCATTGATGTCGGTGCCGGCCGAGCCGCGGCCGATGGTCTGCTGGACGTTGACCAGGGCCTGCTGGTGGCGCCGCTTGCCGTTGACCAGCACCAGCAACTGGTCCGGGCCCAGGCCGCGCAGGGTGGCGGGCCGGATGATGTCGGTGCCGTCGCTGATGAAGGTGGTGGTGAAGTTGAACGAGGGGTCCAGCTCCTGCAGCACCTTGCCCAGCTCCGGCGTGCCGGCCGACTGCAGGTCCTTCTGGTCGATCAGGCCGACCGGGACCGCGGTGTCGAGCGCGCTCTTGGCATTGGTGCGCGAGCCGATCACGACCACGGTGGCGGTGGCGTCCCCGCTTGCGGAGGCTTGCTGGGCCCCGGCGGGAGGGATGGCGGCCAGGATGGCGGAGGCGAGCAAACTGCGATGGCGTTGCTTGGTCATATTCCCCTCTGATGAGTCTGGTTGACAGCTCATCTTGCTTGGGGGAATGCGGAGCGCCGTTGATCGTGCGCAACTCCATGTCTGTCCTGTGGCAGAACCGTGAGAAAGGTACAACAAGCTCATATCGCCGGGGCGAAAACTGGCCTTGAATGTGCCTCTTTCTTAACGACAAGAAGGGTGGGCAATCATGAACCTGGTATATCGCAACGAAGAGCGGCTGTTTCGCCTGATGCTGGTCTGGTCCCTGCTGGTCTGGGGCGTGCTTCTGCTCATTACCTTCGGACTGGCGCTGGTCTATCTGCTGTTCGGCTTCCTTTTCTATTGCGTCGCGCAGTCCGCCCTGATTTCCTACATCAAGGGCAATGGGGTACGCATCACCGAAGAACAATTTCCAGACCTGAAGCAGCAGATCTCGGCCTGCTGCCGCAAGCTGGGCCTGGACGAGGAGCCGCAGGCCTACCTGATGCAGATGGGCGGCATGCTCAACGCCTTCGCCACCCGCTTCCTCGGCCGCCATTTTCTCGTGCTGTACTCGGACGTGGTCGACGGCCTGGCGGACAATCCGGACGCGCTGAATTTCTATATCGGCCACGAGATCGGCCACATCAAGCGCAAGCACCTGCACTGGGCGACGATCCTGATGCCGGCCTCGGCGCTGCCGCTGATCGGCCCGGCCTATTCACGCGCCCGCGAATACACCTGCGACCGCCATGGCCTGGCCGCCTGCGACAATCCGCAGAATGCCGAGCATGGCCTGGCCGTGCTGGCCGCCGGCGGCAAGCGCGCGCGGATGATGAACCGCCGCGCCTACGTCGACCAGGCCGGCCAGACCGAAGGTTTCTGGATGTCCTTCCACGAGCTGGTCGGCGACTATCCCTGGCTGGTCAAGCGCATGGCGGCGGTGCGTGCGCTGGCGGCCGGGCACGAGCTGCGCCAGCCGCCGCGCAGCAAGCTGGCGGGCCTGCTGGCCCTGTTCGTGCCGCGTACCGGCATCGGCGGCGGCGCCGCGGCGATCGTCCCCATCGTCATGATCGCCGTGATGGCGGCGGTGGCGATCCCGGCCTACAAGGACTACCAGCGGAAAGCGCAGGAGGCCGCCGCGATACGGGCCATGCTGAGCAGTGTCGAGCAGAGCAGCGTCAGTCCTGGCGATCCCGCATCCACTCCTTCAGACCGTTGACCCAGTCCCTGGCCGGCAGGTTGTAGCGCCGCTTGATGTCGGCCGCGCGTTCGTACAGGACCGCGAAATCGATCTGCGGCGCGTCCTTGAAGGCGATGACGACGATGTTGGCGTCGTGGACCTCGGGCAGCCAGACCACGGCGTCGAAGGCCAGCTCCATCGCCTGCAGGTTCTTGTCGTAGTTGATGAAGTCGCCGAACACGTTGGCGGTCATCACGCCGCCGTCAACCAGGCAGTCGGCGCAGGCCTGGTAGAACTCGGGGGTATCGAGCACCGGGCCGCGCGCCTCTTCGTCGTACAGGTCGACCTGCAGCACGTCGAGGGTGCCGTGGCTGGCCGGGTCCATCACGAAATCGAGGGCGTCCATCTCGCGCACGTCCAGGCGGGCGTCGTTCGGCGGCAGGCCGAAATAGTCGCGGCAGATCGCGATCACGTTCGGATTCAGTTCGGCGGCAGCCACCCGCGCCGCCGGGAATTTCTGGTAGCAGAACTTGGTGAGCGCGGCGCTGCCCAGGCCCAGCTGCGCGATGCGGCGCGGCTGCTGCACGAACAGCATCCACATCATCATCATCTGCACGTATTCGAGTTCGATCGCATCCGGCCGATTGAGCCGCATCGCGCCCTGCACCCAGGAGGTACCCAGGTGAAGGGAACGGACGCCTTCGAATTCGGTGATGGTGGCGGGCGGATGGCCGGGCTGGGAAAAACGGGGATCCTGAGCAGGCATGAAGACTTTCAAAATTCGGGGTCAGAGCACATTTATTTTAGCAGTTGAGGCGAACATGGCAGGATCGTCGCGCATGTTTTGCCGAACTGTTCGCAAATCGCGCCGGGGCGCTGGGAAAATGTGCTCTGACCCCGAATTTCAGGCAGGGCCCGGACCGACCGGAAGGATCATGGTGACGGCCAGCCCGCCGCCTTCGCGGTTGGCGAGCGTGATGCGGCCGCCGTGGGCTTCGGCGATTTCGCGGGCCAGCGCCAGGCCCAGGCCGGTGCCGCTGCGCTTGGTGGAGTAGAAGGGCACCAGGGCGTTGGTCAGCACGGCGTCGTTCATGCCGCTACCGCGGTCGAGTACGTCGATGCGGATCACGTCCTGGACGCGGCGGATCTGCAGTTCCACGTGGTCCGGCCAGGAGCCCGATTCGTGGGCGTTCTTGAGCAGGTTGAGCAGGGCCTGCTCCATTTGCGCGGTGTCGATCCGGGCCGGTTCGGGCGGCAGTTCGCCGATCACGCGGAACTTGACCTGGCCGGCCAGGCGCGCCACCAGCGCGTCCCAGGGCACGGCCTCGATGCGCGGCGTCGGCAGCTTGGCGAAGCGGGCGTAGCCGAGGATGAAGCTTTCCAGGTGGCGCGTGCGCTCGCCGATCGTCTCGAGGATCTGCGGCAGGCGCTCGGTCTGGCCGCGCCGCACCAGCTCCGCGCCCGAGTTCGCGAGCGAGGCCAGCGGGGCCAGGGAATTGTTCAGTTCATGGCTGATGACGCGGATGACCTTCTTCCAGGTCTGCACTTCCTGCCGGCGCAGCTCGGTGGTCAACTGGCGCAGCAGCAGCAGTTCGTGCTTGCGGCCGTTCAGGCTGAAATTGCGGCGCGCGAGGTGGTAGACCTCCTCGTCCTCGCCTTCGCCGGCGGTGAACAGGCCGTCGCCGCCGCGCCCCAGGGCTTCGATCAGGGCCGGTGCCGCCTGCTGCAGCACCTCGTTCAGCGCGTGTCCTTCGAGCTTGCGTCCGCCGGACAGCAGCTGGCGCGCGGCCAGGTTGGCGTAGACGACGGTGAGCCCGGCCTGCTCGCCGCGGTTGGCCAGCTCGGTCACCAGCAGCATGGCCACCGGGGTGTTCTGCACCATGGTATCGAGCAGCAGCTCGCGCTGCACGAGGTCGAGGCGCTGTTCGCGCAGCACCTCGCCGAGGGCATTGTGGGCGCTGATCAGGTCGGCCAGTTCGTCGTTCTGGCCCCAGTGCAGGCTGAAGGAAAAGTCACCGTCGCGGTAGCTCGCCACCGTGCCTTCGAGGGCGCGGAACAGCGACAGGATGGGCTGGATCTGCGAGCGGATGGTGATCAGGGCGATCGGCACCACGCACACCAGGCAGATCCCGAGCACGGCCAGCGGCTGGCCGGGCAGCAGGTGGTCGAGGGCCAGCGCGATCAGGATCCCGACCGCCAGCAGCGTGCCGACCAGGGCCGACCAGCGCGTGGCGAGCGAGAGCCTGAAGCGCTTGCCTGAACTCATGTGACGTTCATGCGGCGCGCGCGATGCCCAGCCGCTCCATGCGCCGGTACAGGGCCTGGCGCGACAGTCCGAGGTCGGCGGCGGCCTGGGCGATCACGCCGCCCGCGCGCGCCAGCGCCTGCACGATGGCGTCGCGGTCCGGTTCCGCATCCGCGCCATTGCCGGCGGCGCCAGAGGGGCCCGGCAGGCCCAGTTCGGCGGGCTTGATGACGTCGCCATTGGCCAGCAGGCTGGCACGTGCCATCACGTTCTTCAGCTCGCGCACATTGCCCGGCCAGCCATGCGCCATCAGCGCGGCTTCGGCGCTCGGATGCAGGGTCTTGCCGAGCGGGAGGAAGGACTGCGCCAGCGGCAGGATGTCGCCAGGGCGGCTGGCCAGCGGCGGCAGCTTCAGCTCGATCACGTTCAGGCGGTAGAACAGGTCTTCGCGGAAGGTCCCTAGACGGATCATGCTCTGCAGGTCCGCATTGGTGGCGCTGACCACGCGCACCTTGACCTGGCGTTCGCGGTTCGAGCCGAGACGTTCGAAGCGGCCGGTCTCCAGCACGCGCAGCAGTTTCATCTGCCCGGCCAGCGGCAGGTTGCCGATCTCGTCGAGGAACAGGGTGCCGCCGTCGGCCGCCTCGAATTTTCCTTCCCGCGCTTTCGAGGCGCCGGTGTAGGCGCCGGCGTCGGCGCCGAACAGTTCGGCCTCGATCAGTTCGGAGGGCAGGGCGCCGCAGTTGAGCACCACGAAGGGGCCGTTGCGGACCAGGGAGTTGGCCTGGATGATCTCGGCGATGCGTTCCTTGCCGGTGCCGTTCGGCCCCGTGATCAGGATCGGCACGTCGGCGCGCGCCACCTGGCAGGCCAGGCTCAGCACGCGCTCAAGGGCCGGATCGCCCCACACCAGGCCGCGCAAATCGTAGTTCTGTTCCAGCTCGCGGCGCGCGCGGCGTTCGCGCAGCAGGCGCTGGTTGAGGGCCCGGTTGGCCTGGCCCAGCTCGATCAGGTTGCTTACCGTCGCCAGCAGGCGGTCGTCGTTCCAGGGCTTGGACAGGTAATCGGCCGCGCCGGCCTTGACCAGGTCGACCGCGGCGTCCAGGTGGGTCCATGCCGTCAGCAGGATCACCGGCAGGTCCGGATGGCGCTTGCGGATCTCGCGGAACAGCGCCACGCCTTCCTCGCCCGAGGTGGTGTCGGCCGTGAAGTTCATGTCCTGGATCACCAGGTCGACCGGCTGGCGCGCCAGCACCGCCAGCCCTTCCTCCGGGGACGCCGCGTGCAGCGCCGCGATGTCGTGCAGCGAGAACAGCACGTCGAGGGCGACGCCGACGGCGGCGTTGTCGTCAATGATCAGAACGGTAGGCATAGGCATGAGCGCTAGCATACCATCGTGTTCAGACGCTGCGGGTGGCGGTGGCCGGGGAAATGCTGGCCGCGCGCCACGCCGGTCCGTAGGCCGCCAGCACGCCCAGCGCCCAGAACACCAGCGCACCGCCGATCAGGTAGCCGCCCGGCAGGCGCGCCATCTCCAGTTTGCTCACCAGCAGATGGTTCAGGCCCAGGCCCAGGGCCACGCCGCCGAACACGCCGGCGCTGGTGATCATGAAATTCTCGGTGATGAAGTAGCGCAGGATGTCCATTTTCCTCGCGCCCAGCGCGCGGCGCACGCCGATCTGCTTGCGGCGCTGGGTGACCCACAGGCTGGCCATGCCGACGATGCCGGAGCAGGTGATCAGGAGCAGCAGCACGCTGACGGTGACCAGCATCCAGGACAGGGCGGCGTCGGCGCGGTACAGGTCGGTGCGGTCCTGGTCGACGGTCTTCAGGCGCAGGATCATCGGGCTGGCCGAGGACTTGCGCAGCGCCGCCTCGGCTTCCTTCATCACGCGGTCGCGCTGGCCGGCCTCGGCGCGGATCGCGTACAGGTTGCCCGGACTGCCGTACACGCGCGCCGGCACCAAGGTCGAATACTCGGAGCGCTCTTCCAGGTTGACGTGGGCGGCCTGCAGGCGTTCGACCACGCCGACCACCTGCACGCCCTGGGCGTCTTCGCCGGTGCCGAAGTACATGGTCTTGCCGACCGCCGGCGCGCCCGGCCACAGCTTCTCGGCCAGCGGCTTGGTGATGATCACCTGATGCGGGTACTGGTTGCTCTCGTTCTGGTTGACGTCGACCAGTTCCTGCGGCAGGAAGTCGCGGCCTTCGACCAGCTTCAGGCCGAAGGTGTCGATCACCGAGTCGCCCGAGACGAACACCGAGGTGGAGGTGGTCTGGCG
>NZ_JBFTMX010000028.1:0-71483 GCF_056397205.1 Massilia sp. 05N420 | reverse complement strand
GTTTCTTTTCCGTGCCCAGCATCATCAGCATCTGCTTGTTCACTTCGTGGACCAGCTTGCCGTTGCCGCGCGGCGAATCCCAGCCCTGGCGCAGCAGTTCATTGCTGCTGGCCGGCGTGAACGCCTGCGACTGCAGCGCCTCTTCCATTTGTTCGGCGGTGTATGCCCACGGTGCGGGCAGGCGGTAAATCTGAAGATTCTTGAACCACATAGTTGCTTTCAGTTATCTCTTTATTTCCAGGGGAACGACATTCTACACGCTGCCGGGTGGCAAATTTCAGCCGGCAGCGCGGCCTTTTTTAATGTGTTGCGCGTTCGTCAAACAAGCTCAGCTGCTCAACCTGTTCGCTGTCCGCCAGCCGCACGCCCACGCCCAGCAGGCGCACCGGCCGGCCGGCGCGCAGCCAGCCGGTTTCCATCAGGTGGGTATAGACCGCCAGATTGGGCGCATAGCCGACGCACTCGACCGTGGTCTGCTGGAAGTCGTTGAACTTGATTTTCACGAACAGCTTGTTGATGAATTTTTCGGCATTGTTGCGCTTGATGCGGCCCTGCAGGTGCTCCATCAATTCCGGCAGCAGGGCCAGGCAAGCGGACAGGTCCGGCACGTCCGGCGTATAGGTTTCCTCGGTGCTGATCGACTTGCGCTCGCGTACCGGATTCACCTCGCGGTAGTCGATGCYGCGGCACAGGTCGTGCAGGCGGGCGCCGAAGGACCCGAAATGTTCCTGCAGCTTCGCCATGCTCCAGCCGCGCAGGTCGGCGCAGGTCTGCACGCCCAGGCCATTCATCTTGGCCGCCGTGACCTTGCCGACGCCATGCAGCTTTTTCACCGGCAGCGCCGCGACGAAATCATCGATCTCCTCCGGCCGCACCAGGAACAGGCCATCCGGCTTGTTCCAGTCGCTGGCAATCTTGGCCACGAACTTGTTCGGCGCCACCCCGGCCGAGGCGGTGATGCCGACGGTCTCGAAGATGCGCCGGCGGATCTCCTGCGCGATCAGGGTCGCACTGCCCTTGCAGTGCGGTGAGGCCGTCACGTCCAGGTAGGCCTCGTCCAGCGACAGCGGCTCCACCAGCTCCGTGTAGTCGCGGTAGATGTCCATGATCTGGGTTGATGCGATCCGATACTTTTCCATGTTCGGCGGGATCAGGAGCAACTCCGGGCACAGCTTCATCGCCTGGGCGGTCGCCATCGCCGAATGGATGCCGAAGCGGCGCGCCTCGTAGTTGCAGGTGGCGACCACGCCACGCTGGTCCGGCCGTCCCCCGACCGCCAGCGGCCGGCCGCGCAGCGACGGGTCGTCCCGCATCTCGACGGATGCGTAGAAACAGTCGCAATCGCAGTGGATGATCTTGCGGAGGAGGATGTTCATACTGTAATTGCATACAGTATCAGGGGAAAGCGGGAATGATGCAAGAGTGCAAGCAAAAAGGGCGCGCAACCTGCGTCGCGCGCCCTTGTCTCACTGCTTGTCCAGCCGCTTACCAGGTGAACTTCAGCGAGTACGAGGCGCCATACACACCCGTGTGGTAGCGCACGCGGACGTAACGCGGCGAAGTCGCCGAGGTGGCGTTGGCGACCGACACCGCGTCCGGCGTGCCCGCGCCGTTGGTGCTCATCGCCAGCTGGGTGCCGGCGCTGTTGTAGGCGTACAGGTCATAGTCCGTGCTGCCGCTGCCGGCGTTCATGGTCAGGGTCGCGGTCAGGGTCTTGCCGGCCGGGACCTGGACCACGAAGTAGTCGTTGTCGGTCGTACCGTACAGCGTGCCCTTGACCACGGTGCCCGAGACGTTCACCGCATTGGCGGCCGAGATCGAGTTGTTCGGCTCGACCTCGTTCTGCGTCGGCGGCGTGACCGTCTCGGTGGCCGCCACGGCGTTCACCGCCGCTGCGGCGTCGACGATGCCGGCGCCGCAGCCCGAGCAGGCCGCCGGGAAGGCGCGCGCGGTGGACTTCAGCTTGGCCTCGACTTCGTCCGGCGTCAGGTTCGGGTTCTTCGACAGCATCAGGGCGGCCACGGCGGCCACGTGCGGAGTCGCCATCGAGGTGCCCATCATGTAGCCGTAATTGTCGCCGGCCGGGGTGCTGGTGCCGGCGTTCCAGGTCGACAGGATGCCCGCGCCGCTGTCGCCGCCCGGCGCCGCCACGTCGACCACGCTGCCGTAGTTCGAGTACGAGGCCTTGGCGCCGGTACGGCCGACCGCCGCCACCGCGATCACGCCGGCGCAGTTGGCCGGATTCGAGTTGGCGGCATTGATGTTCGAGTTGCCGGCCGCGACCACGACCACGGCGCCGCGCGAACGGGCGCTGTTGATCGCATTCTGGGTGGTGGTGTCGCAGGCGCCGCTGCCGCCCAGCGACAGGTTCAGCACGCGCGCCTTGTTGGCATTGGCCGGCACGCCGGTGACGGCGCCGCCGGAGGCCCAGACGATGGCGTCGGCGATGTCCGAGGTATAGCCGCCGCACTTGCCCAGCACGCGGGCCGGGACGATCTTCGCGCCGTAGGCGATGCCGGCCACGCCGACGCCGTTGTTGGCCTTGGCGGCGATGGTGCCGGCCACGTGGGTCCCGTGCCAGCTCGAGGTTTCGTCCTGCGCCGGGATGCCGGTGCCGCACTGGCCGGCATAGGTGTTGTCGCCCGGGTCGCTGGCGTCGCTGTCGCGGCCGTTGCCGTCGCCGGCGATGGTGGCGTTGGTGATGAAGTCATAGCCCGGCAGGATCTGGCCCTGCAGGTCGACGTGGGGACGGTAGCCGGTATCGATCACGGCCACGTTGATGCCGGCGCCGGTCGACTTGTCCCAGGCGGCCGGCACGTTCATGCCGCCCTTGGCGTCGAACAAGTCCCACTGCTGGGTGTACATCGGATCGTTGGGCACGAACAGCGGCAGCATGATGCGGTCCGGTTCGGCGTATTCAACGTCCGGGTCGCGCGCCGCCAGGTCGGCGGCCAGGGCCCTGGCTTCGTCGATCGACATGGTGCGGCTGAGCTGCATCACGTTGGCGCCGGTGGCGGTGGCGCGCAGCAAGCGCATGGTGGCGCCGAGCTGCTGGCCGGAGCGAGCCATCAAGGCCTGGCGCGCGGCCGTCAGGGCGCGGGCGGGCATGGCGCCCTTGGAATTGTCGACCGCATCCTTGTAGCGGACGATCAGGCGGTCGGTCTGGGTGATGACCTTGGTTTGCGCCGCATCCTGCGGCGCGGCGTTGGCGGCCAGCGACCCGAAGGCGACGAGGGCTGCGGCGCAGAGTTTCAACACGGGAGACATCTTGTGGTGCGACATGCTTGCTTCCTCTTTTCGTTAAACCGAACCGACGAGCGTAACGAAAAGCGGCCCGCTTGGGGCCGCTTTAGGGGTTTTCACCACAGGAAAATTTTTGATAAGTAATTGATTGCTAGCGGAATTTATTGACTCCTGGCATTTCCTTTACAGGCAATCAGCTTTCCCGTTTCCAGGCAATTAGCAGCTCGGTTACCAGCTCAGCTTCAGCGTGTATTTGCCGCTGGTCGAACCGGTGCCGCCGCTGTAGTACACCACGCGCACATAGGCGGGCACGGTGGTGGTGCCGGTATTGGTCGCACTGGCCGAATCGATCGAACCGGCGCCGTTGGTACTGGACGTCACCTGGGTGCCGGCGCTGTTGTAGATGTACAGGTCGTAGTCCGAGGTCGAGTTCGGCGTCAGGGTCGCGCTCAGGGTCTTGCCGGCCGGCACCTGGACCACGAAATAGTCGGTGTCGGTGGTGCTGCCCATGGTGCCGTTGACCGTGGTGCCCGCGGTCGTCACGGCGTTCGCGGTGGAGATCGTGTTGTTCGACTCGGTTTCCGAGATCGTGGTGCCGGTGCCGCCGGTGCCCAGGGCCGCATCGACCGCCGCCGAGGCGTCGACGATGCCCGCGCCGCAGCCCGAGCACGATGCCGGGAAGGCGCGCGCGCTCGACTTCAGGCGGGATTCGACGTCGTCCGGGGTCAGGTTCGGATTCACCGACAGCATCAGCGCGACCACGCCGGCCACGTGCGGAGTGGCCATCGAGGTGCCCATGTAGCCGGCGTAGCTGTCGGCGCCCGGACCCTTGGTGCCGGCGTTGAGGGTCGACAGGATCGCCGCGCCGCTGTCGCCGCCCGGCGCCGCCACGTCGACCAGGGTGCCGTAGTTCGAGTACGAGGCACGGCCGCCCGACTTGTTGGTGGCCGCCACCGCGATCACGCCCGAGCAGTTGGCCGGGCTGCTGTTGCTGACGTTCTGCGACTCGTTGCCGGCCGCGACCACGACCACGGTGCCGCGCGAACGGGCACCGTTGATTGCGTTCTGGGTGGTGGTGTCGCAGGCGCCGCCGCCGCCCAGCGACATATTGATCACCTGCGCGCGCGCCGCGATGTTCGGCACGCCCGAGACGGTGCCGCCGGAAGCCCAGATGATGCCGTCGGCGATGTCCGAGGTATAGCCGCCGCACTGGCCCAGCACGCGCACCGGCACGACCTTGGCGTTGTAGGCGAYGCCGGCCACGCCGATGCYGTTGTTGGTGAGCGCGGCGATGGTGCCGGCCACGTGGGTGCCGTGCCAGCTCGAGTTGGTGGCGGCCTGGCCGGTGCCGCACTGGCCGGCGGCGGTCCAGTCGCCCGGATCGCTGGCATCGCTGTCGCGGCCGTTGCCGTCGTTGGAGATCGTGGTGTCGGCGATGAAGTCGTAGCCTGCCAGGATCTGGCCCTGCAGGTCGACGTGCGGACGGTAGCCGGTATCGATCACCGCCACCCGGATGCCGGTGCCGGTGGCCTTGTCCCAGGCCGCCGGCAGGCGCATGCCGCCGACGGTATCGGTGTAGTCCCACTGCTGGCTGAAGTAGGGATCGTTCGGCGTGAACATCGGCTTCTTGATGCGGTCCGGTTCCGCGTACTCGATCGAGGCATCGCCGGCGGCCAGGTCGGCCGCCAGCTTGGCGGCCTCGGCCACCGAAATCTTGCGGTTCATCTGGATCACGCGGGCGCCGGTACCGATGGTGTGCAGTTCCTTCATCGTCAGGCCGAGCTTGCGGCCGGCCGTGTTGAGGACGGCCAGGCGCGAAGCGGCCATCGGCGACGCCGCGGCGGCCCGCGACAGCCCTTTGGCGACGCTCTTGGCATCCGGCGCCGACTCGTCCTTGTACTTGACGATCAGGCGGTCGGTCTCGGCAGTGACGTCCACACCCTGCGCGGCGGATGCGGTGACTGCCGTGGCCGGCACGCCGGCCTGGACAAAGCCTGCGCCGAGGCCGAGGACGGCCACTGCGCACAGTTTCAAGACTGCCGGGTACATCGATTTCTGAGACTTCATGTTTCTTCCTTTTTATAGAAAAACACAAAAGTTTTGATTTTCCGCAAGCACGTCATGAACTACTGAGTGCCTGAGATCTAGTTGTGTCGGCGCTATTTCTGCACACCGATTGCCCGTCTGAAAGCGGACACGGAAGATTAGCGCGAAGGAAGAAACCTTGTGGAAATTTCACAATTGATTTCGGCATCTTTACAACGAAAAACAGTACTTCGTAGCAAAAACATACTTTATTTGGCGGAAAATCGGCTCAGCAAAATAAGATCTTGCTAAAAAACGCAAAATTATAAGGAGATTATCATTCTTGGTCAGCCATAACATTTAACACATAGCTTTGATCTATATCAGATATAACGCATAAATTTTAACGAAGATGCATACGCGCCAGACGTAAAAAAGGCCGCGATCGCTCGCGGCCTTTTGCTCAACCGGACAGCCGTTCAGGACTTAGAAATTGCCCTTGAACTGGACGCCGTAGGTGCGCGGCTCGTTGGTGAAGCCGGTCAGGTTGTTGAAGTCGATCGCACCGGTGATGCGGCGCTGGTCGAGGATGTTGCGGCCGAAGGCAGCCACTTCATACTTGCCGCCCGCCCAGTTGTAGCCGACGCGCAGGCCGCCTTCGGTCAGCGGCTTGCCGCTGAATTCCTTCGCTTCGTACAGGAAGAAATTGATCTTCGTACGGTAGGACCAGTCGGTGTAGACGAAGAACTCGCCGTCGCCCATCGGGATGCCATAGCGCGCGGTGGCGTTGAGGGTCCACTTCGGCGCCTGCGGCAGCGGGTTGCCGTTGATCTCGACGCGGCCGGCCGCGTTGACCGGGTCGGTGACGGTGCACTGGGCGCACTTGTTGACCGACAGGCTCGGGTCGCGGATCTCGGTGAAGTTGTAGCTGGCGCCGCCGGTCACGCGCAGCGACGGGCTAACGATGCCTTCGAAGTCGAACTCGGCACCCTGGGCCTTGGTCTTCTTGGCGTTGATCAGCTTGGTGACGTTGGAGTTACCGCCGACCACGGTCAGCTGCTGGTTCTTGACCTCGAAGTCGTACAGCGAGAAGTTGACGCGGGCGCGGCGCTCGAACAGGTCGGCCTTGATGCCGCCTTCGACCGAGGTGACGGTCTCGGCGTCGGCCACGGTCACCGGCACCGATGCCGACGCGGCGGCGATACTCGGCGCGCGGAAGCCGGTCGCCATGCGGGCGTACAGGTTCACTTCGCGGTTCAGCTTGTAGGTACCCGACAGGTCCCAGTTGACCTTGCTTTTGCTCTCGCTGATGCCGGCCGGGCCGATCAGGGTCACGTTGGTGTGTTCCAGCGTGGCGAAGTCCTTCTTGTCGTCGGTGTAGCGCAGGCCGCCGCGCAGGGTGAAGGCATCGTTGACGGCATAGGTCACGGAACCGAAGGCGGCCCAGGCCTTGTTCTTCTGGTTCGAGACCACGCGCGAGGTCTGCTGCTGGGTCACGCTGTCGAAGTTGTCGCTGCCGCCGGTCGCGTCTTCATCGAAGTAGTACAGGCCGGCCTGCCAGTTCATCGGGCCCGCGTTCTTCGACTCGACACGGAATTCCTGCGAGTACTGGGTCAGGTCGGTCAGGCGGCTGGCGGTCTGTACCTGGAAAGGAATGAAGCCCGGACCGGCCGGGGTGCCGCCGTCGATGTCGCCGCGGCTGTTGTAGTGGCCCACGCCTTCGTAGCCGGTAATCGAGTACAGCTTGACCGGGCCCAGGTCCCACGACAGGCGCAGGTTGGCGCCGTTGGTCTTGAGGTTCTGGAAGTTCAGGGCATTGGTGACGATGCTGTTCAGGTCGTAACCGTCGGCGATGTCGTTGGTGCCCTTCTTGATCAGGTTGGCGCGGAACAGGCGGGCGCTGCCGGCGGTGGTGCGTTGGTGCACGTTGAACAGGGCGCTGAAGGTGCTGTCCGGGGTGTACAGGAACTGCACGCGCTCGGCGTGTTCGTTGTAGCCGTCCAGTTCGCCGGTCTTGTTGGTCTTGGCCAGGTCGCTGTAGTTGTCGACGTAGTTGTCGCGGTGCTGGCGCAGGGTCGAGACGCGCATCGCCCACTTGTCGGACAGCGGCACGTTGACGGCGCCTTCCAGGTTGACGGTGTTATGCGTGCCCCACGAGGCGTTGTAGTAGCCCTCGACCTTCTTCAGGTTCGGCTTTTCGGATTCGAACTTGACCACGCCGGCCGGGGTGTTGCGGCCGAACAGGGTGCCCTGCGGGCCGCGCAGCACTTCCACGCCGGCCACGTCGAAGATCGGGAAGCCTTTCAGGATCGGATTTTCCTGCACGATGTCGTCGACGATCAGCGACACCGGCTGCGACGCGAACAGCGAGAAGTCGGTGTTGCCGTAGCCGCGGATGTAGAAGCGCGGGAAGGTGCGGCCGTTCGACGATTCGATGTTCAGGCTCGGCACCTTGCCGGCCAGCACGCGGATGTCTTCGCCACCGGAGACGATGACGTCCAGTTTCTCACCCTTGATGGCGCTGACGGAAACCGGCACCTCCTTGATGTTTTCGGTGCGGCGCTGCGCCGTCACGGTAACGGTTTGCAGCTCGTTGGTCGATGTAGCTTGGGCCAGGGCCGGGGCGGCCGACATGGCGGACAGCGCCAGCATCGCGCCGTGGGCGGCGATGACGCGCTTGTGCATCTTGGACATCTTGGTCATTTCGATTTCCTAGGAAGGGTAAAAAAACTTGTATTTATGTCTCCCCCAGCCCCCTCTTCCCCCGGCAAGCGCGCCGTGATCGGCGTCTTCATATTGCCAGGTTGGTAGGCGCGCAATTGTCGAGCATGTGTATAAGTCAAGGCAAGAAATATGCGTGGGGATAGGCGGCCATACAACAAATTATTTTTCCCCAAAACCCTTGCGTGCTCCGGAAGGGATACGCTATGATTCGGGCCTCTTCGGACGCGGTGACAAACGTCGAAGGCAACATCGAAGTGGTTTGCGGGCGCTTAGCTCAGTTGGTAGAGCGGATCCCTTACAAGGATTAGGTCGGGAGTTCGAGCCTCTCAGCGCCCACCAGATCTTCCGATGATGCCGCCAGCGAAGAAAAGATCAGTAAAAACGGAGCGGTAGTTCAGTTGGTTAGAATACCGGCCTGTCACGCCGGGGGTCGCGGGTTCGAGCCCCGTCCGCTCCGCCAGAATCGAAGAAAAAAGGTCCGACTTGTCGGGCCTTTTTTCTTTTCAGGTACAGGAGGGTCTCCCCTGCGGGAGACCCGGTTTCGGGCTCGAAGGGAATCGCCTGCAAGCGATTCCGCGGCCCGCGGGACGTGGGCGAGCCCCGTCCGCTCCGCCAGAATCAAAGAAGAAAGGTCCGACTTGTCGGGCCTTTTTTCGTTTCTGCCCTGCCTTGCGCCTCATGCCCTCCTGAGCATCGGGGCGCCAAGCTCGACGCGGTTGCGTCCGCCGGTCTTGGCCGCATACAGCGCGTGGTCGGCGCGCGCCAGCGCCGCCGTCAGCTCCTCGCCGACGCCGATCGTCACCACGCCGATGCTCACCGTCATGCGGTAGCCTGGCGCGCAGTCGAGCACCGGGGCCTCGGCCACCGCGATACGCAGGCGTTCGGCCGCTTCGAGCGCGCCCTCGAGCGCGGTGCCCGGCAGGACCAGCGCGAATTCCTCGCCGCCCAGGCGGCCAATCACGTCGTGCTCGCGCAGCACGCCGCGCGCGGTGTCGGCGAACGCCTGCAGGGCGCGATCGCCGCAGGCGTGGCCATAGCCGTCGTTGAGCTGCTTGAAGTGGTCGATGTCGAGCATCAGCAGGGTGATCGGCTTGCGCAGGCGCAGCGCCAGCAGGCGCGCACTGTCGGCGCGCTCGAAGAAGGCGCGGCGGTTCAGCATGCCGGTCAGGCTGTCGACGGTGGCCAGGCTGCGCATCAGGGCATCGTCCTTCTGCTTGCACAGCAACAGGAAACCGAAGCCGTTCACGATCATCAGGAGATAGCTGGCCAGGTAGGCCACGTCTTTCACCGCCGACATGGTCGTTCCCGGATTGCCGCCCTCGAGGCCCAGCCAGGTCCAGATCGCCAGCGCGAACAGGATGTTGTTGATGCCGATGAGACGCTGCAGCAGCGGTGCCTTGCGCGGACGCAGCAGGACCACCGCCGCGCCGAATACGAACAGGGCGATGATGAAGGAAATCAGTTCGGTGAGCTGCAGGCGCGAGGCTCCGGTCGCCACCGCATAGCCGATCGCCACCCAGCCGGGCAGCGTGAACAGGTAGAGGGACTGGCGCCAGCGCCTGAAGCCGAAGAACAGGCAGTTGGCGCCCACTTCCAGCGCCACCCCGGCCAGCCAGACGCAGGCGGACAGCGCCTCGACCAGGCCCGGCTCGAACTGCGGCGCGACCCACCAGCAGAGCTGGGCGAGCCCGATCGACAGACGCCCCCACATCCACCAGCCGAGCGCCGGGCTGTTGTCCGCCCCCCGCATATAACCTGCCATCAGCAGGGCAAACGCGATATTGCCGACACCGAGCGCCAGCATGAAGGTTTGAATATCGATCACTGTGGTCCTCAGGGACTGCCGCGGTTTACTGTAATTATTACAACAGCTGTTTCCCAAAGGAATTATCTTACACGGTTTCAACATTTGGTTACGCACAATTCGAGTGCGTCCTCGGTTTGCTGCCGGATATGCCGCACTGTTGGAACATTGCTACATGGCACAACTGAATCGTGCATAATTGACAATAGCCTGATGTCCATCCTTGCCGCTGTTTTCATGGAGCCGCCGTGATCTTTGGTTTTCTCACATCCCAGACCCTGTCCCCGCGCCAGCACAGGCTGCAGAACACACCGCTGTTCCGCACGCTCAAGCCGCTCGAGGTCAAGTTCGTGGATGGCCTGATGCACGAGCGGCGCTACCTGCCGGAAGAAATCGTCTTCGACGAGAACGAGGAAGGCCAGGCGCTCTACCTGGTGATGGCGGGCCGGGTCGAGATCAGCCGCGCCCACGAAGGCAGCCGCCGGCTGGTGAGCGAGCTGGGACCGGGCGGCTTCTTCGGCGACCTCGCCCTGCTCGACAACTCGCCGCGCAGCGCCCAGGCGCGCGCCGTCGAGCACTGCGAGCTGGCGGTGTTCTTCCGCGACGACTTCCTGGCGCTGATGGATACCGACGCCGTGATCGGCTACAAGATCTCGCTGGCGCTGGCGCGCCACATCGGCCAGCGCCTGCGCGAGCGTCTCGACGGCCGTCCGCAGCTGGAAGCGCTGTGATCGGCGGCCCCGTGGTCCGCGAGGAGCGCGCCGGGCCGGTGRCCTGGACCGCGATCGTCGCCGTCACCTGCCTGCTGCTGGTGCTGCTCGAGCACATGCTGTGGCTGGTACTGCCCTTCATCTTCGGCACCGTGATGTACTACACCCTGCTGGGGCCGATGCGGCGCCTGCTGCGCCTGGGCTTTTCGCGCAGCGTCTCGTCGATGCTGGTGTGCGCCGTGTTCTTCGGGCTCGCCACGCTGGCGGTCGCGGCCGCGCTGTCGTGGAGCAGCGGACCGGCGGAGGACAGCGCTTCCTGGAGCGAGACCCTGTCGCTGTACGCGAACGGCGGCGTGGCCTTCGTGCGCAACACGATGGCGCTGCTGGAAGCGAAATTCCCGCTGCTGGCCGAGATGCACCTGACCTCGCTGGTCAACAAGCGCTTCAAGGCCTTCACCGACAACTTCGCCCAGCGCTACCTGGCTACCATCCTGGTCACCGCGGCCGGCTGGCTGCCCTCGCTGCTGCTGGCGCCCTTCCTTGCCTTCTTCTTCCTGCGCGACGGCCTGCGCTTCAAGAAATTCCTGGCGCGCGCGGTGCCGAACGCCTACTTCGAACGCACCCTGTTCCTGCTGCACGAGGTCGACCAGACCGCGCGCCGCTATTTCGAGGGCCTGCTCAAGCTGACCGTGCTCGACACCATCGTGCTGGGCTTCGGCCTGTGGGTGATCGGCGTGTCATCTCCGCTGCTGCTGGGCTTCATTTCCGCGCTGCTGGCCTGGGTGCCCTTCATCGGCTCGGTGGTCGGCTGCGTGATGGTGGTGATCGTCGCCGCCACCGACGCCCCCGTCAATCCGCTGGTCGCCTACGGCGCCATCGTCGTCTTCATCCTGGCGCGCCTGCTGGACGATTTCGTCTTCATGCCGATCACCCTCGGCCGCAGCCTGAAGATCCACCCGCTGATCGCGGTGCTGATGATCTTCATCGGCGGCGCCCTGTCCGGCGTGGCCGGCCTGATGCTGGTGCTGCCGCTGCTGGGCGTGGTGATGGTCATCGGAGAAACCCTGGGCCGCCTGATGACCAATCCACGGCTGCGGGCAAGGCACCGCTACGCAAGGCAGTTGCGGGAAAAACAGGCGAGCGGGGATCTGCTTGCCTGACGGCGACGTTCAACCCAGGCTGCATATTGTTGGTTATATTAAATTATTAACCAACTGTCGGAAAATTTGACGTCTGCTCATCCCTGGCACTCCCTTTCGATGGAAAATCAAGGACTTGGTTTAATGGTATGAATATTGCATTGCGTTTTGCGTCGAAATTCCTTCGGCAACCAAAAACAAAGAGGGAGCAAAATGACAACAAATCGCCATACCGCATTCCTTCGGAGTGCCATTTCCGCCTTGGCCTTGGTGGCCGCCGGCACGGCCAGCGCCGCTCCGATCTACTGGACCGATTGGCAGGGCGGCGACCTCGACACCGGTCCCGGCTTCAGGGCCCAGGGCACCATCACCACCGCCACCTCGACAGTCACCGTCACGTATACGAATGCTGCGGGCGTCGGCTTCTACCAGCCCAGCGGCGGTACCGACTACTGGGGGCCGCGCAACTCGACTTCGCCCTACACCAGCAGCGCAGTCGACAACGCGCCCACCGGCACCGACATCATCGCCTTGCAGTATGCGGGCAGCCAGACGCTGACCTTCTCGCAATCGGTCGCCAATCCGGTATTCGCCGTCGTCAGCCTGAACGGCAACGGCTACGCCTTCCTGAACCAGGACTTCGATATCCTCAGCTATGGCGCCGGCCTGGGAGCGGCCGCTCCAGGCAACCATAGCTGCGGCTTCTATGGCTGCGGCACCCTGACCAAGCAGGTAGTGGATCTCGGCGGCGGCAACACCGAATACCGGCTGATCGGCACCGGCGAGCCGCATGGCACCATCCGTTTCACCGGCACCTTCGACTCGCTGACCTGGCGCAGCCTGACTTCCGAATACTGGAATGGTTTCACCGTCGGCGTGGAGGGCACGGCGGACGAGGGTCCGCCGCCGAATGACGTGCCGGTGCCGGCGACCTGGCTGCTGATGGCCATCGGCAGCGCAGGCCTGGCTGCGGTCCGTCGCCGCAAGCCGGGCGTGTAGAGCCGGGCTCTACTTCCGCCCTGCCGCCTTCGGCTTGGTCTTGATGGTTGACAGGATGCCCGGCTTGGCTTTGCCCGGCGGCGCCACGAAGGGTGCTGGATCGTTGCGGCTGTTTCCACGCCCGTTGCGGCGGGTGGCCACCTCGATCACCCGGCCCTTCGGCGCGGCACCGCGGGACTCGGCCACCAGCGGCAGGGCCTTGCGCTCGCTACGCGGCGTGGCTTCCTGCTCGCTGCCGGGCGGCGGCACCAGGTGGCGCTCGCCGTTGCCGATCAGGTCGCCGCGGCCCATGCGTTTCAGGCCTTCGCGCAGCACCGGCCAGTTTTCCGGATCGTAGTAGCGCAGGAAGGCTTTGTGCAGCTTGCGCGTCTTGCCGCTCTTGGCGGTGACGACTTCTTCCGAATCCTCGGTCACCTTGGCCAGCGGGTTCTTGCCCGTGTGGTACATGGTGGTTGCCATCGCCATCGGCGTCGGCGTGAAGGTCTGGACCTGGTCGAGGTGGAAGTTGTTCTTCTTCAGCCACAAGGCGAGATTCAGCATGTCCTCGTCGGTCGAACCCGGGTGGGCCGCGATGAAGTAGGGGATCAGGTACTGCTTCTTGCCCGCCTCCTTCGAGTACTTGTCGAACAGCGCCTTGAACTCGTCGTAGGTGCCGATGCCCGGCTTCATCATCTTCGACAGCGTGCCCTCTTCCGTGTGCTCCGGCGCGATCTTCAGCAGGCCGCCCACGTGGTGGGTGACGAGTTCCTTCACGTACTCGGGCGAGCGCACGGCCAGGTCGTAGCGCAGGCCGGAGCCGATCAGGATCTTCTTGATGCCCGGGATCGCGCGCGCCTTGCGGTACAGCGAGATCAGCTTGCTGTGGTCGGTACCCAGGTTGGAACAGATGGTCGGATAGACGCAGGACAGGCGGCGGCAGGTTTCCTCGATCTTCTTGTCCTTGCAGGACAGGCGATACATGTTCGCGGTCGGACCGCCGAGGTCGGTGATGGTGCCGGCGAAGTTCTTCGTCGTATCGCGGATCAGCTCGATCTCGCGCAGGATCGACGGTTCCGAACGGCTCTGGATGATGCGGCCTTCGTGCTCGGTGATCGAGCAGAAGGTGCAGCCGCCGAAGCAGCCGCGCATGATGTTCACCGAATAGCGGATCATCTCCCAGGCCGGGATATGCGCCTTGCCGTAGCTCGGGTGCGGCGCGCGCGCATACGTCAGGTCGTATACGCCGTCCATCTCGTCCATGGCCAGCGGCAGCGGCGGCGGGTTCAGCCAGACGTCGCGGTCGCCGTGCTGCTGCACCAGCGCGCGCGCGTTGCCCGGATTCGACTCGAGGTGGAACACGCGCGAGGCGTGCGCGTACATCACCGGATCCTCGCTGACGGTCTCGAAGGACGGCAGGCGCACCACGGTCTTGCGTGCTTTTTCGCGCGCGGCGGCCTGTCTCTCTTCGCGCGTCATGATGACGATCGGCTTGACCTCCGGTTCCGGCTGCGCATTCTCGGTGGCGCAGGCCTTGGTGTCTTCCTGCGCCATCGCGTAGGGGTTCGGATGCGGGTCGACGCGGCCCGGCACGTCCACGCGGGTGGAGTTGTGCACCGACCACTCCTGGTCCGGCAGCCAGCCGTGCGGCACCAGGAAGGCGGTGCCGCGCAGGTCGCGGATGTTCTTGATGTTCTCCCCTGCCGCGATGCGGCGGGTGACGTCGACCAGGGCGCGTTCGGCGTTACCGAAGATGACCAGATCCGCCTTCGATTCGAACAGCACCGAGCGGCGCACCTTGTCCGACCAGTAGTCGTAATGCGCGATGCGGCGCAGCGAGGCCTCGATCGAACCGGCGATCACCGGCACGCCCGGGAAGGCTTCGCGGGCGCGCTGGCAGTAAACGGTCACGGCGCGGTCCGGACGTTTATTCGGCTCGGCGTTCGGCGTGTAGGCGTCGTCCGAGCGGATCTTGCGGTCGGCCGTGTAGCGGTTGACCATCGAGTCCATGTTGCCGGCGGTGATGCCCCAGTACAGATTGGGCTTGCCGAGCGCGCGGAAGGGTTCCACGGAGGTCCAGTCCGGCTGGCTGATGATGCCGACCCGATAACCCTGGGCTTCCAGCAGGCGGCCGACCAGCGCCATCCCGAAGCTCGGGTGGTCGATGTAGGCGTCGCCCGTGATCAGGATGATGTCGCACGAATCCCAGCCCAGCTTGTCCATCTCCGCGCGGGACATGGGCAGGAAGGGCGCGGCGGGAGCGCGGCTGGAGCGCTTGGGGACGCTCGCGAAAAGATTGGTGGGGGAGTTCATTGGCCGGCATTTTACAGGAAAAGCCGTCGGTCAACTCCTCCCCCCTCCAAAATTGGCTTAGTTTTCAACAACTTAATCAGATGCCCATGTTGTTGAGGATATTGCCGAGCTGGCGTAGGGCCGGCTCCAGGTTCGGGTGGCGGGCCGCGAAGCGGGCCGTGATTTCCTGGCTGCGCGAAGCCAGGCCATAGGTGTTGGCGTCCGGGTCGTCGGCGCGGCGCTCGAGCACGTGCTTGATGTCGCCGTCGAGCTGGCGCAGCAGCATCTCCAGTTCGTCGTCGACCTCACCCGTCTCCTCGAGGTGGCGGTGCAAGGTCTTCAGGTGCGCTTTCAGGGTGTCTTCGTTATCAGGCAGCATGTCGTCGTCCCTCATGTGGTGAACCTGGTCTCCAGGTACAGCTTCTCGACCTGTTCGCGGGCCCAGGGCGTCTTGCGCAGGAACTTCAGGCTCGACTTGATGCTGGGGTCCTTGATGAAGCAGTTGATCGCGATACGGCGGCCGAGCCCATCCCAGCCGTAGTGCTCGACCAGGCGGGTTAATAAGGATTCTAAGGTAATACCGTGTAATGCCTGAACACTCATTGCAGAGACGATGTCCTCGTGAGGGCGTTGTGGGAAATTTTATATCTGACGGGGAAGGATGGGCGCGCCGCTCGCCGTTGCCGCGCCCTGTTTCGTCGTTCCCGCGCAGGCGGGAATCCAAGTCCCTCGGGTATTCGTAAAACTTATTACTCCCCCGTCAGTCCACGGCGCTCCAGCAGCGGCTCGATCTTCGCATCGCGGCCGCGGAACTTGCGGTACATCTCCATCGCATCCATGGTGCCGCCGCGCGACAGCAGGGTCTGGCGGAAGTGGTCGCCGTTCTTGCGCAGCAGGCCGCCGTTCTCCTTGAACCACTCGACGGTGTCGGCGTCCAGCTTCTCGGCCCACAGGTAGCCGTAGTAGCCGGCCGAGTAACCGCCCGAGAACACGTGCGAGAAATAGGTCGTGCGGTAGCGCGGCGGGACCAGCGGGAAGTCGACGCCAGCGTCATGCAGGGCCTTGGCTTCGAAGCCCAGCACGTCGGTCGGGATCTGGTTCGGGGCCAGCTGGTGCCAGCTCTGGTCCAGGATCGAGGCCGCCAGGTACTCGGTGGTGCGATAGCCCTCGTTGAACTTGCTTGATGCCTGCACCTTGTCCAGCAGCGCCTGAGGCATCGGCTCGCCGGTCTGGTAGTGCTTCGCATAGTTGG
Source organism: Massilia sp. 05N420 (assembly GCF_056397205.1). Taxonomy (NCBI): domain Bacteria; kingdom Pseudomonadati; phylum Pseudomonadota; class Betaproteobacteria; order Burkholderiales; family Oxalobacteraceae; genus Massilia; species Massilia sp. 05N420. The sequence continues at coordinate 55,319 of NZ_JBFTMX010000028.1, read as the reverse complement.
CCAGCACTTCCGGCCAGGCCATCCACATCTCGTTGACCTGCGAGGGGAACTCGACGTAGTCGCGCGGCACGCGGGTGCCCGAGAAGCGCGGGTACTTCACGTTCGAGAACATGCCGTGCAGCGCGTGGCCGAACTCGTGGAACATGGTGCGCACTTCGTCGTAGGTCAGCAGGGTCGGCTCGCCGGCGGCCGGCTTCGGGATGTTCAGGTGATTCGCGATCACCGGGTGGGTGCCCAGCAGGGTGTTCTGGCCGACGTAGGCATTCATCCAGGCGCCGCCGCGCTTGTTGGCGCGCGCGTAGGGATCGTGCAGGAAGATCGCCAGCTGCTTGCCGTCGGCGTCGAAGACGTCGAACACGCGCACGTCCGGGTCGTACACCGGCAGGTCCTTGCGCTCCTTGAAGGTGATGCCGTATTCCTTGGTGGCGGCGAAGAACACACCGTCGATCAGGACGCGGTTGTACTCGAAGTAGGGACGCAGCTGGTTCTGGTCGAAGGCGTAACGCTGGGCGCGCACCTTGTCGCTGTAGTAGTTCCAGTCGTAGGCGGCGGCCTGGAATTGTCCGCCTTCGGCGTCGATCACCTTCTGCAGGTCGGCCGCTTCCTTCTTCGCGTTGTTCACGGCCGGCTTGGCGAATTCGGCCAGCAGCTTGTTGACCGCGCCGGTGGTCTTCGCTGTCTGGTCTTCCAGCATATAGGCCGCGTGGCTCGGATAGCCCAGCAGCGCGGCGCGCTCGGCGCGCGCCTTGGTCAGCTCCAGCACCAGGGCGCGGTTGTCGAATTCGCCGCCATGGCCGCCGCGCGCCAGCGAGGTTGCCAGCAGCTTTTCACGGGTCGCGCGGTTGGTCAGCACGGACAGCGGCGCCTGCTGGGTGGTGTTCACGACCGGGATCACGAACTTGCCGTCCAGGCCGCGCTTCTTCGCTTCCGCACTGGCGACGTCGATCGACTTGTCTGACATGCCGGCCAGCTCTTCGCGGCTGTCGACCACCAGCGCCGAGGCGTTCGCTTCCTTCAGCACGTTCTGGCTGAACTGGGTCTGCAGGGCTGCAATCTTCGCGTTATAGGCCTTCAGCTTGATCTTGTCGCTGGCGGACAGCTGGGCGCCGGCGCGCACGAAGTCGGTGTGGTAGCGCTCCAGCAGGTAGGCCGATTCGGCATCGAGGTGCAGCTGCTCGCGCTTGTCGTACAGGGTCTTGATGCGCTTGTAGAGCTTCTCGTTCAGGCGGATCTTGTCGCTGTGCGCGGCCAGCTTGGGCGCCAGTTCCTTGTCCAGCGCGTTCAGGGTGTCGTTGGTGTTGGCGCCGACCAGGTTGTAGAAGACGGTCGAGACGCGGTTCAGCAGCTGGCCCGAACGCTCCATCGCGACGATGGTGTTCTGGAAGCTCGGCGCCGCCTTGCTATTGGCGATGACGTCGATCTCGGCCGACTGCTGGCGCATGCCTTCCTCGAAGGCCGGGGCGAAGTCTTCATTCCTGATCTTGTCGAAGGCCGGGTACTGGAACGGCAGGGTGCTCGGCTTGGCGAAGGGGTTCGAGGCCGGCAGCTGGGATGGCGCCGCCTGGGCGAAGGTGGCGACGGCCGCGGTGACGGCGAAGGCCAGGATGTGGGAACGGTTCATTCTCTCTCCAGTGAAAATCGTCTTGTTGTTTGTTGTGGTGCTTCGCGTGGGCTCGGGGAGCCCACGCTTGACAGTGGAAGCCGCTCAATTGCCGGTCAAGCCACGGCGCTCCAGCAGCGGCTCGATCCGCGCATCACGGCCACGGAAATTGCGGAACAGGTCCATGGCGTCGGCCGAACCGCCGCGCGACAGCAGGGTCTCGCGGAAGTGATCGCCGTTCTTGCGCAGCAGGCCGCCGTTCTCCTTGAACCACTCGACCGTATCGGCGTCCAGCTTTTCGCTCCACAGGTAGGCGTAGTAGCCGGCCGAATAGCCGAGCGAGAAACTGTGCGAGAAATAGGTCGTGCGGTAGCGCGGCGGCACCGGCGCGAAGTCGACGCCCGCATCCTTCAGCGCGGCGGCTTCGAAGCCCAGCACGTCGGTCGGGATCTGGCTCGGGGCCAGCTGGTGCCAGCGCTGGTCGAGCAGCGAAGCGGCCAGGTACTCGGTGGTGATGTAGCCCATGTTGAACTTCGCGGACGCCTGCACCTTCTGCAGCAGCTCTTGCGGCATCGGCTCGCCGGTCTGGTAGTGCTTCGCGTAGTTGGCCAGCACCTCCGGCCAGGTGGCCCACATCTCGTTGACCTGCGACGGGTACTCGACGAAGTCGCGCGGCGTGTTGGCGCCCCCAAAAGTAGGGTACTTCACGTTCGAGAACATGCCGTGCAGCGCATGGCCGAATTCGTGGAAGGCGGTGCGCACCTCGTCATAGGTCAGCAGGGTCGGCTGGCCGGCGGGCGGCTTCGGGATGTTCAGGTGGTTCGCCACCACCGGGTGGTTGCCCAGCAGCGTGGACTGCGTGACGTACTCGTTCATCCAGGCGCCGCCCTGCTTGTTCGGGCGCGCGTAGTAATCCATGATGAAGATCGCCAGCTGCTGGCCGTTGGCGTCGAAGACGTCGAACACGCGCACGTCCGGGTCATACACCGGCAGGTCCTTGCGCTCCTTGAAGCTGATGCCGAACTCCTTGTTCGCGGCGAAGAACACGCCGTTCTGCACCACGTTGTTCAGTTCGAAGTAAGGCTTCAACTGGTTCTCGTCGAAGGCGTACTTCGCCTGGCGCACCTTGTCGGTGTAGAAGGCCCAGTCATGGGCGGCGACCTGGAAGCCGCCCCCGGGTTTACCAGCTTCGGCATCGATCACACGCTGGATTTCGGCGGCCTCCTTGCGCGCATTGTTCACGGCCGGCGGCGCCAGCTCGCCCAGCAGCTTGTTGACGGCTTCCGGCGTCTTCGCGGTTTCCACTTCCAGCGAATAGGCGGCATAGGTCGGGTAGCCCAGCAGGGTCGCCTTCTCGGCGCGCAGCTTCGCCAGGCGCTGCACCAGCTCGCGGCCGTCGAATTCGCCGCCGCGGCTGCCGCGCGTCATCGATGCCGCCATCAGGCGCTCGCGCGTACCGCGGTTGGTCAGCGACGACAGCAGCGGCTGGCCGGTGGTGTTGGCCAGCGCGATCACGAACTTGCCGTCCAGGCCGCGCTTCCTGGCTTCCGCGCTGGCGGCGTCGATCTCTGCGTCCGACATGCCGGCCAGTTCGGCGCGGGTGTCGACCACCAGCGCCGAGGCATTCGCTTCCTTCAGCACGTTCTGGGCGAAGGTCGACTGCAGGCTGGCGATCTCGCCGTTATAGGCCTTCAGTTTCTCCTTGTTGGCGTTGGAGAGATTGGCGCCGGCGCGCACGAAGTCGCGGTGGTAGCGTTCCAGCAGATGCTTGGCTTCGGCGTCCAGCTTGAGGCCATCGCGCTTGTCGTACAGGCTCTTCACGCGCTTCCACAGTGTGGCGTTCAGGTAGATCGCGTCCGCGTGGGCCGCCAGCTTCGGCGACATCTCGCGGTCGATCGCGTCCAGGTTGTCGTTGGTGTTGGCGCTCTGCAGGTTCGAGAAGGTGGTCGACACCCGCGCCAGCAGCTGGCCCGCGCGCTCCATCGCGACGATGGTGTTGTCGAACGTCGGCGCCGCGTGGTTGTTCGCGATCGCCTCGATCTCCAGCAGGTGCACGCGCATGCCCGCTTCGAAGGCCGGCTTGAAGTGCTCGTCCTTGATCTTGTCGAACGCCGGGTAGTGGAAGGGCAGCGTGCTGGCCTTGGCGAACGGGTTCGAAGCGTCGAAGACGGCAGCGGGTGCGGCGGAAGCAGTGGGAGCGGCGGCGGCGGGGATGGCGGTGCTTGCGTAGGCAAGCGCGATGCTTGCCGCGACGATGAAGCTGTGTTGACGTTTCATGCGATCTTTCAGGACACTAATCGGACGCTGCCGAAGCGTGCCCGGCAGCAGGTGCGCCGAAGATCATAGCAGGCTTATTGCCGCGTCGTCATATTGAGGTGTTGCAATCCGCCGTATTGACGGCATCCGTCAGGACGCGTCTTTCCTGGCTTCTTCAGCCTCCTCCTCCTGGATCTCCTGGACCACTTTCTTCTCGATGCGCCGGTCCGGAATCAGCCACATCACGGCCACGGCCGCATACACCAGGAAACCCAGCCAGGCGGCAATCCAGGACAGCGCCACCCCGACCAGGTAGAGGACGATCGAGATCTTGCCCTTGCGGTCGTCGCCGATGGCTTCGGCCAGGGTCGTGTTCTTGTCGTGGTTGCGCACCAGGCCGCGCACCAGCAGCGAATACGACACCGCGCACATGAACAGCACGAAGCCATAGGTGGCGGTCGGCCCGGTCTCGAAATGGTTCTCGCCCGTCCACGCCGTCACGAAGGGAATCAGGGACAGCCAGAACAGCAGGTGCAGATTGGCCCACAGGATGCCGCCACTGACTTCCTTCACCGCGTGCAGCATGTGATGGTGGTTGTTCCAGTAGATCCCGATGTAGATGAAGCTGAGCACGTAGCTCATGAACACCGGCCATAACGGCAGCAGGGCCCGGAAGTCCGCGCTATGCGGGACTTTCAGTTCCAGCACCATGATGGTGATGAGGATGGCGATGACGCCGTCGCTGAAGGCTTCCAGTCGGTTTTTGCCCATCGGATCGTTATAAGTTCATGAATGTCAAGGAAGCCCCGGTTCGGGAAGCAGCGCGGGAGTTGAATCGACAAATGTCAGGTATGCAGCCCAGATGTCGTGCGTGCGTGTGCGTGCCAGATCGATTTGGCACTGTGCCGAAGCACGATAACGATAAGTTCCATCAGCCCAGAACTGGTACACATCGCCGCAATGCAATGTACGGTAGCGTGACCATTCAGCCTGTGTAGCATCGAGATTTAGTCCGGTTATCTTGTCTCTGGAAATGCGCTCCTTTGCTGCATCCAGATATTCTCGAAGCGTCTTGTCTGCCTTATCGATCTCGGCAGACATGCATTTTGTGTCTTCGACTGTATTCTTGGAATCGTGGCAAAGCAATTTTGCAGCCGCAGCGGTGGTCATAACGCTGAAAATCATTGCGGCATAACTCAGATACCTCTTCATATTACCCTTCCGTATTGTGGGTGACCCGCGTACTCGAGCTTATTCCAATTAATCCCATCATAGATGAAGCTGAGCACCTAGCTCATGAAGACGTGGTGATGACGTCGTTCGAGACCGCCAGATTCTCGAACTTCAGTATCGAAATCAGAAACAAAATGCTACATGCGGCATCGATCCTTGAACGTATAATTTCCTCGAAAACAATGATAAGGCAACTATGAAGGCATTTCGCAACGCCGTGTGCGCCCTACTGGCATGCGCAGCAAGTGCAACGCTGCATGCGCAACCACTTGACCGCCCCGCGCTCAAGGAGGGCGACAAATGGCTGTACAGCGTGCGAACCGAGGAGAACAAGGGCGGCACGCTGGTCTCGTCGACACGTCGATACGAGGCCTGGGTATCACGTGTCGGATCTCATTCATTCGTCATGGCGAATAAACCGGCCGACAGCAACCTGCCACCGCATGAGGCGAGCCTGAACCTGGATTGGAGCACGTCGCTTGTCATCAATGGCGAGGAACAGGTCACTTCCCGCCCCTACGCTTTTCCCTTGGAACCAGGCAAGATTTGGGATACGGACCAAACACAGCCGCACCCGACACCTGCCATCAAGACACTAAGGAACAAGTTGCATTACACCGTGCTCGGATGGGATGAAATCAAAGTCTCCGCCGGAACCTTCAAAGCGCTGAAAATCGAGATGGAGGGCAATTGGTTCAAGGAGTTCGAGCCGCAGGCTGCGAGCACCAGTGGCTCGGTACACACTGGGGGGAACGGCCAGGCGATCATCGTCAATTCGCAGGCCGCCCATACCCCCGAGCCGATCGGCGGCCGGATGTACAAACTCTACTGGTACGCGCCCGAGATCAAACGCGACGTGAAGATGATCGTCGAAGACTATGATGCGGGCGGCACGGTCCAGCACCGCACCACGGAAGAGCTCGAGTCGTTCACGACTCACTGAAGTTTGCACGGCTGGAGCGTAGCGCTAACAGGTGATTCTCATACTGGAGCTTGCTCCACTAGATGCTGGCGTAGATGAAGCTGAGCACATAGCTCATGAACACGGGCCATGTCGGCGGCAGCGCATGGAAGCCTCCGCTGTGCGGGACTTTGAGTTCCGGCACCATGTTTTGCCCACGGTTTTCCCATCGGCCGCTAATACGCCACTCTACATGGTGACCCCGGCAGAAAATCGGAAAGTGTTGGGCAGCAGCCTACTCAACCATCACAAGAATGGCAGAGAAACCAACAGATGGCATTCCAAAGCTGTCCATCTCGGCGAATAAGCGCGATTCCGCGATTGGCACGCTTCCTGCACTCGACGGTAATTGTGGCCGGCACCGTGCCTGGCATCGCCAATTATTCTAGGAGATAGACATGAACAAGCTGACAATCAAGGACCTGGACATAGCAAGGGAACTCGACAAGCATCAGATGACTGCCTTTTCAGGTGGCATGGGACGCACGCCCCAGCAAATCCTGGCGTGGGAAATGACGGGCAAGCCCGCAACCTGGCAAGGACTGGTTTTGGGGGACGATAACCGGCTCCATGTGCCGACGATCTGAGCCCCCATGCGGCGGGGAGTCAATTACTGCGACGGCGTTCCGATATCGTATTTCCCGAGATTCGCAATGAAATCGTCCAGATTCTCCGCCATCATCTTGCGGAACTGGTCGGTGAAATACTCGAGTGCCCGCTCCTTTTCCTGCTGCATGTGTTCCGGACCGCTCGTGGTGCGCGCGACGATGAAGGCATTGAAGCGTGCCGAGGCGTACATGGTGGAGGCGCAGACTTCGCTGGGGTCGGCGGAATCGCACTGGGTGTTGGCCTGGTCGATCAGGGCGTTGACGCGGGTCCAGAACTCCGGACCAGGAACTTGATTACTCATGATGTATATACCGTGGATGAAAGCCCTGAACGTCAGAGCAAGAAATAGACTGTAGCATAAGCAATACGCTACCCAAGGCCGGTCAAGACCCGCCAGGCAGGAGCGCAGCGGCGATCAAGATCAGCCACAGCACCGCGCCCGCAATCACCCAGGCCCAGTTCGCCTTCGACAGCCGGTCGTTGCCCTTCCCTTCCGGGTCGCCGCAGTTGAGGTTGATCTTGTCCTGCGCCACCAGGAAGGGCGGCAGCAGCACGAACACGCTGGCGATCGAGACGAGATCGCCGGCCGTGCCGCCGATGAGGACGTCGATGGCGTTCGCCAGCAGCATCAGCGCGACCAGGATGGTCGCATGCCAGCCGCTGCGCCAGCCGGCGACTTGCGGCAGCGCATGACCGTAGGCTTTGACCTTGCGAAACAGYGCATGCGTGAAAAACATCCAGAACACGGCGCGCGGCACGGGCGAGACCATGCTGCCGAACTGCGAGGCTTCCGGATGCCTGCTCTTGTAGCGATCCCAGTTCTTGTAATACCAGTACAGGACGTAGAGCGAGGACGTCGCCAGGAACAGGATCGCCAGCTTGCGCTTCGACACCACGTAGAAGTCGGGCTCAGCCTGCATGGGAATCCGGTAGTTGAAGGCCGTGCCTGTCGAGGATGTCGCGGATGCGCGCCCGGTCCGCCGCCACGATGCGGTACAGGGTGCGGTAGTGGTCGTCCTGCCAGAAGGCCAGGATCCGCTTTTCCTCGCTTGCTCCCAGCACCTTGCGCACGCCGTCCAGCTCGATGCAGATCACCAGCAGGTGGGAATACGAACTGTCGGCGCTGTCGGCGCCTTCCGGGTAGCCGACCGGCAGGTTCGGATACATCGCCTTCAGCTCGGCCAGCGCCGCTTCCGTCCGGCGCGGATGGCGCTCGAGCCACCAGTGGGTCTGCTCGTGGATGAGGGTGGAGAGGAACAGGCCGTCGTCGTCGGTGTGGCGCGTGTTCAAGGTCAGCACCGGGTGGCTGTGCGGGATGGCGCCCTGCTCGAACACGATCTCGCGGGTCTGGATCCAAGGGTCCAGCGCATGCGCGGCCAGCACGCGCTCGAACTGGGCGCGCGCCGCCTGCTCGCGGGCATTGCCGTGCGCCAGGCGCAGCGTGAAGCCGGCGGCCTGCGCCTGCAGCCCGACTGCCAACCCGGCCAGCGCGCAGAGTGTCAGCAGGCGCCGCTTCATTGGCTGTCGAAGCAGGCCTGGCTCTCGTCGGGACCAGCCACGAACAGCGCGGATTGGCGGTATTTGGAATCCAGGGTCAGCATGACGTTGCTGCCGACATCCTGGGTGACATAGCCGCCGCGTTCGATGCCCTCCTCGTCGTACAGCATCACGCCGGCCGCTTTCGAGCCGCGCTTCGAAACACGGCCGCCAGCCATGACCGCATCCGGCAGATCGCCGCTCAGGCGGGCGCGCACCACGCCCTTGCCGTCGACGACCACGACTTCCCTGGCCCGCACGCTGTCGAAGATGGCGTCCTTGATGCTGCCGCCTGCGATCGCGCCGCCACCGGCAATCAGGAGCAGTCCGAGTGCCCAGGCCCGGTTTTGCCGTGCGAGCCGTTTATGCAGGCGTGCGTTTTCCTGCTCGCAGGCGAGAATTCGTCGTTCGAGGTCGGCGATACTCATGCAGTACATCCTGTTATCCAATAAACATGACCCACCTTATTGGATTTATTAGCAGAATGCAACTATTTGCTCGCCTGCCTGCGCTCCTTCAGCCGCTTGCGGGCTGTCTTGACACGCGCGATCAACGCTTCGTTCATCCGGTTCTGGACGCTATAGAGCTTGAACAGCAGGTCGGCCATGCCATGGCGGCGGCACAGCAGCAGTTTGCCGCGCCGCTGCAGCACGTGCGTGGAGCGGAATTCCTGGTTCGGCGTCCCGTAGCCGAAATCGGCGTGGGTGAAATTGAAATGCACGATCGCATCCTGCAGGGCCAGGTGGATGATGCTGGTGCCGATCGACAGGTTCATGTACTCCTGGGCGCAGCAGATATTGTGTACGTGCCACACCTCATCCGAGTGCGTGCCCAGCACCAGCGCGACCGTCTTGCCGCCGCACTGGAGCAGGTAGGAATGCAGCAGGCCATTGCGCGCCAGGTTCTCGAGCTTGACCTGCGAACTCTGGACGGAGAAGTCCTCGGCGTTCATCAAGGTCCGCATGGCGTCCACCAGGGCTGGGACCTGGTCCGCGTGCTCGATCCGCACCAGGCTGACCTCGCCAGCTTCCTTGGCCAGCAGCCGCACCTGGCGCGAGAGGTTGTAGCGCTTCTTTGAGCTGAACTTTTGCAGATAGGTCTCGACGTCTTCCGGCAGGGGCACGGTATGACAGTTTTGCCAGCCGTTGAGGACGTGAGGGGACAGCCCCTTGCCGCCAACCGTATGGGCCAGTTCCTCGGGCATCGCCTGCATCAGCAAGGCCTGGCAGTCGGGATGACGCTGCAGCAGACTGTTCAGGACGAAACTGGACAGGCCTTCCTCGCCCGCATCGATCAAGGGCACGCTGCCGAGCAGCTGGTAGACGGGCACGGTACGCTTGAATACGGTCAGCGGACCGAGGCGGACGCTCACCTTCTGCGTCATCCGGCGTCCCGGGATGATCCCGACGATGCGTGTATCGCTGCAGCGGCGGATGACATGAAGTTCGCAGGGGCCCGCGCCGTCTTCCTTGGTTTCCTGCAGGTATTTGAAAAACGCCGGCAGCTGGTACAGCTTTTCCGGACTACGGCGCACCTGCAGCAGGCGATGCCATGCGGCCTGCACGTCGGAACGCTCAAGGTCGGTTGTGGAAGGAATGAACTCGAACCGTTGTGCCGTCTCGGTGCGGCGCAAGAAGACCGGCAATTCCGGGGCGGTCCATGCGGCGGTCTCTGGCATTTCTTTGGTATGCGGAACGAATAATTTCACATGGACCTCGCACGAAACAACTCAACCAACAGAAATGATGGAATTGATTGTATTTACATTGTGCGATGATCATACCTTGAGGGAACTCAACAGTACAGTAATTTTCGACTAACTAAACATTAAATTTCGTTAACTTGTGGCTCATAAAATACGGCATTCAATCTGGATGAGCCATGTGCTTTTCATCACGATATGATGAAATTGCCGCTTAGTAATGCGGCGGCTTTTCGTTCACCGGCCCTTGCCCGGCGTCGCGCAGAACGCGGACATGCTCGGCCAGCTTGGCCACCATGGCCTCCAGCTGGTCGATACGGCGTCCCTGCTCGTAGATGGTCTGGTTCAGCGACTCGACCAGGTTTTCCTGGTGGGCCAGCTTGATCTCGATATCGATGAAACGGTCTTCGTCGCTCACGGCGCTTCCTTAAATGAAAAGAGCCGCATTATGCCAGCGGCTCTTGAATGGGGCCGGCGCATTCCGCGCCGGCTTCTCTGATGCAGCGTTCAGGTGTGAACGGCTGGCACGTAATCCACGCCATGCTCCAGCTGGCCCACCACCTTCGCGATATTTTCCTGACTTTGGCTGAAGTCGACCAGCAGCCGGGCCCGCATCCCCAGCTTGTTCTCGGGGGCCGCATTGATCAGCGCCTCCATCCAGAAGTCGAAACCTTGGGCATCCGGGTCACGGCCGAGCACGTTATGGTAGAGCTGGGTGACGAACTCGGTATCGGTCGGATTGGCGCCGTACATTTTGTAGAATTCCGCCTGGCCGGTGCCGTCGCCGCCTACCATGAATTCGCGCGACACCGTCCAGATGTCGGCGCCGTGGTCCATGCGATCGAGCCAGTAGCCCATGCCGATATTGTCCGACGGGCGCCCGAAGGTCGCCGAATACAAACGAAAGAGCTGTGCGGCGCTTTCATCGATCGCGACAGAAACGTCGTCGAACTGGACACGCTCGACGTTGATCAGGGAATCGTGGCCGCTGCTGCCGACCTTGTCGAAGATATCGAAGCCCCAGTCCGCCTGCTGGATGGTAAAACCGGCACGCGAACCGCCATAAACCGCAGTATCGATACCCGCACCGCCATCGACAGCATTATTGCCCACGCCAGGCTTGAGCACGTCGTTGCCGGCAGTACCCGTGATATTCGCCGAGCTGTTAATCGTCCAGTTCGCGCTGGTCGGCGCATTCGTGCCGTTCTCGCCATAATCGATCGAGGTAACACGGATCGTGTAGCTGCCGTTCGGCAGCGGCGACGTCTCGAGATGCCAGGTACCATCGGCGCCAACCGTAGTATGGGCGATCTGCTGCAGGCCATTGCTGCGCACCAGTGCGATCGTCGTGCCTGCTTCCCCGGTACCATTCAGGGTGACCTGATTACTGTCGGGTGCAGGGCTGTAATTGGCGTTATACGTTGGGGTGGTTGGCTGAACACTGTCCAGCCCGAAGCTGACCGTGCCGGATCTCATCAGGACATTGCCTGCCGCATCGGTTTCGGTCGCATAAATCTTTTGGATACCGTCCGGCAGCCAATCGAGCGTCACCGAATACATCCCGTATTTGTTGAGCGTGGCGGTGCCCAGCAAGTGATCGTCGGCCGCAGAATAAATCTTTACGATCGTACCCAGATCCGCCTTGCCGCTGACCTCCAACGGTTTGGTTTTCGGATAATAGCCATATTGATTCGTAAATACTGTCAGGGTCAGCCCAGCCTGCGACGCCACATCCGCACTCCTGACGCTCATGTCCGCAAACTTCAGGATCTCGATCGAATGCAAAGTATCGCTGCCGTCGATGCCGTCCTTGCTCGTCACCGTCAGGTCGCCATTCGGCAGTTCTGCGAAAGCGTAGTTGCTGCGAACGCCGCGGAACACGGCGGTGTCGATTCCATTTCCTCCATCAATCATGTCATTGCCTCCATCGCCTTCAAGCGTGTCATTGGCGTCGGTACCTGTCAGGGTATCCGGGCCATTCGTACCCGTGATATACCGGGCTCCGGTTGTCGAATTGATGCCTAGTGCGCCGCCGAGACCATCCATGCCGTAAAGCCATTTCAGGGCTGCGACGTCGTATTGCTGGTATGCCGTATAGGGTCCACCAACGTTGGTGTACGACATCAGGGTATTGCTGGTGTTGTCCTGCGCCGCCGGCAGGACGATCGGATTGGGGTTATCGCTGTTCGGATCCCAGAACGAATGCTTCAGGCCGAGCGCATGTCCCATCTCATGCAACAGGGTCTGATACCCTCTTCCGCCAGGCGTCAGGTTGCTGTTGGCCGCGCCGAACTGGACATTGTCGAGATAGACATAGGCATCCGCGTCGTAGCTGACCAGCCTGTTGGTGCCGGGTTCGTACTGGTACGTGCTTTGCCAGCTGCACAGGCCGGTGACATTGCTGGTGATGATGTCCGCATTGCAGAGGTGGATCTGCGCAGCGTCGCCATTGCCGGTTTCAACGAAATGAATGCCGGTCAGCGAATTCAGATAGCCGCCATCCTTCAACAACTCCCGTACCGCGGCTTGCTGGGCGGCTGAAAACGCCTGCTGGTTTCCGTAAAAAATACTCTGCGTACTGGAAGCGCTCTCATTCCCTGAGTTCACGGAGAATGTGAAATAGAGAACATTGCTTTGCCCGGAAGCAGTCGTGAAATAATTCCAGTCAGGCCCCGTATCGAGCAAGGCGTCGATATGGTTCAGTCCAGAAGTGGGAATAACGGTGATGTCAGATACGGTTGCCATTGTTTAACGTCAATGTTGATTGTGACAAAGTCACTCTGCAGGAAAGTATTTCCTGCTCAACTGTTGAAGTCAAATGAGAATTTCAATCGTGCGCACCCCTTACCATCTCAACAAGGCTTATTCGCAACGAATGATTTTGAACATTTGCCGTCGTTAAACTGACGTCAACGTCCGGCAAATGTTTCTAGCTGGCAGTCTTTGGCGTCGCCAGCAAGGCCTTGAGGTTGGCCAGGCGCGCCTTGGGGCTCAGTACTTCATCTTCTTTGGGCGGCGCATCGCCGACTTCGAGCGCCATCTCCTTGATGAAGCGGGACGGGTCGCAATGCATCAGCTCGCCCGCGCGCTTGCGCTTCTTGCACCAGGTAACGTGCAGGGTGCGCTGGGCGCGCGTGATGCCGACGTACATCAGGCGCCGCTCTTCCTGGATGCGCGCGGCGATGCGCTCGACGGGGTCGTCCGGATCGCCCTTGTGCGGCAGGATACCCTCCTCGACGCCGACCAGGTAGACGTGCGGATACTCCAGGCCCTTGGAAGCGTGCAGGGTCGACATGCGCACCGCGTCCTGCTCCTCGTCCTGGCCTTCGAGCATGGACATCAGGGCCACCATCTGGGTCAGCTCGAGCAGGTTCTTCTCTTCGCCGTCGCGCTCGCGCCCGCCGCGTCCGCGCTCCTTCAGCCAGTTGGTGAACTCGAGCACGTTCTGCCATCTGGCCTGGGCCGCCTTGTCGTCGAAGTTCTCGTACAGGTAGTGCTCGTAGTTGATCTCTTTCATCATGTCATCGAGCAGCTCGGCGGCGTGATCGCCGCTGCCGGACGGGCCGGGACGGGTGGCGCGGTCTTCCAGCTCGTTGATCCAGTGGCAGAACTCGCGCAGCGGGATCAGCTGGCGGTCCTGCAGCCGGGCTTCGAGGCCGCCCTTGAAGGCGGCCTCGAACAGCGAGCAGTTCCACTGCTTCGAGACTTCGCCCAGCACCTCGATGGTGGTCATGCCGACCCCGCGTTTCGGGGTCGTGATGGCGCGGATGAAGGCCGGGTCGTCGTTCTGGTTGGCGATCAGGCGCAGGTAGGCGATCACGTCCTTGATCTCGGCCTTGTCGAAGAAGCTCTGGCCGCCCGAGATCGTGTACGGGATGCGTTCCTTGCGCAGCGACTGCTCGATGATGCGGGCCTGGTGGTTGCCGCGGTACAGGATCGCGTAGTCCGTCCATTTGTTCTTGCGCTGGAAGCGCTCGGACGAGATCATGATCGCCACCTGGTCGGCCTCGGTCTCCTCGTTCGGCATGCCCAGCACCTTGATCGGCTCGCCCAGGCCGTGTTCCGACCACAGCGCCTTCTCGAACAGCTTCGGATTGTTGCCGATGACCGCGTTGGCGGCCTGCAGGATGCGGGTGGTCGATCGGTAGTTCTGCTCGAGCTTGATGACCCGCAGGTCCGGGAAGTCGGTCTGCAGGGTTTTCAGGTTTTCGACCGAGGCGCCGCGCCAGGCGTAGATCGCCTGGTCGTCGTCGCCCACCGCCGTGAACATCGGCTTCTTGCCGAGGCCCGTCACCAGCAGTTTCACCAGCTCGTACTGGCAGGTGTTGGTGTCCTGGTACTCGTCCATCAGCAGGTAGCGCAGGCGGCGCTGCCAGCGGTCGCGGATCGGCTCGTTATTCCGGAACAGTTCCACCGGCAGGCGGATCAGGTCGTCGAAGTCGACCGCTTGGTAGGCCTGCAGGGTCGCCACATAACTGCGGTAGATGCGCCCGGCCTGGGCTTCGTCTTCGTCGCGCGCGTCGCGGATCGCGTCCTCGGGGTCGACCAGGCCGTTCTTCCACAGCGAGATCGCGTTCTGGATGCGGCGGATCTCCTGCTTGTCGGTGGTGACGGCCAGGTCGGAGACGACGGTATAGCAGTCGTCGCTGTCCATGATGGAAAACTTGTCCTTCAGGCCGACGCCGGCCGCCTCCTGGCGCAGGATCTTGACGCCCAGCGAGTGGAAGGTCGAGACGGTCAGCTGCTTGGCCTGCTTGGGCTGCTTGAGCAGCTTGCCGATCCGCTCCTGCATCTCGAGCGCCGCCTTGTTGGTGAAGGTGAGCGCGGCAATCGTGCGCGGATCGTAGCCGCGATGCTCGATCATGTAGGCGATCTTCTGGGTGATCACGCGCGTCTTGCCGGAGCCGGCGCCAGCCAGCACCAGGCAAGGGCCGTCGAGATAGAGCACGGCTTCGCTCTGCGGACCGTTGAGGCCGAAATTCGGTGTCGACATGGGATAATTCTTGCAGGACTGCCAGTGGGTGAGCTCATCATTTTAACGAAGCTCGGCCATGCACGCCGAAAACATTTCAGGAAAAGTGCATGAGGTTGTGGCTTGTCAGCACGCTATCCGCCACCATATAGCGCTTTTACCGCTGTCCATGCGAGAGACAAGAACATGAAATTTGAACACCTGATCGAGATTAACGACCCGCTCAACCCCCTCGCGGACACCATGACCCGCGAACAACTGTGGCGCGGCCTGGTGCTGCGCGCCGAAGACCCGAAGATGTTCATGCCCCACCTGGACGAGTGCACGATCGGCGAGCGCCAGAGCGGCAGCTTCGCGCGCCGCCTGCGCTACGGCCAGCTGGTGATCGACGACGTCGTGCACCTGAGCCCGCTGCAGGAAGTGCGCTACGAAGTCCCGGCCCAGGGAGAAATCCCCGCCTCGCGCATGACCATGACGATCGAAGCGCCGAGCGAAGGCGTGATGTGGGTGCGCTTCCTGTACGACGACGGCAATGTGTCGGCGACCGACGAGATGGGCAAGATGTACGAGGACTTCAAGAAATCGGCCTACCAGGAGGCCGATATCGATACCATCAAGATCGTGCGGCAGCTGGCTTCCGAGGGTAAGCTGGATACCAGCTACCTCAATTAATCAACTTCACGCGTGGGCACGCCGTGCCCACGTGTTACGTGCCCGGCTCGACCTCGTCCGGATCGATGTCGCTGCCCCCCTTCACGATATTCGCCGCCAGGTCGCGCAGCGCGGTGCGCACGCCTTCTTCCACCACCGGGTGATAGAAGGGCATCTCCAGCATCTGCTCGACCGTCAGGCGCGACTGCACGGCCCAGGCCAGCAGGTGGCCGATGTGCTCGCCGCGCGGGGCGATCATCTCGGCGCCCAGGAAGCGCCCGGTGCCGTATTCTCCGTACACCCGCAGCATCCCCTTATTCTGCAGAATGACGCGGCTGCGGCCCTGGTTCTCGAAGGACACCTGGCCGATCGCGAACTTCGGCTTGCCCGGCGCGCACAACTGCTTGTAGCTGGCGCCCAGGCTGACGATGTTCGGTTCCGTGAAAGCGATCGTCAGCGGCGCGCGGCGCAGGCCTGGACGGATGTCCGGGTAGCGGCCGGCATTGTCGCCGGCGATCTTGCCGTGGTCGGCCGCTTCCGGCAGCACCGGACGCTCGTTGTTGGCGTCGCCGGCAATGAAGACATGGCTGTTCCCGCACTGCATGGTGCGGCTGTCGAACAGCGGCACGCCGTTGGCGCCCAGTTCCAGGCCCAGGTGCTCGATGCCGATCCCGGCCACGTTGGGCGTGCGCCCGGCCGCCTGCAGCACGTACTGGAAGCGCATCGGGCGTTCCTCGCCGTTCTGGCGGATGGTCAAGGCGACCTCATCGTGGTCCTGCACGGCGCTGACGATCTCGGACTGGAAGTGCAGGTCGATCTCTTCGGCCAGCGCGCGCCCGGCATTGCGCAGCACCACCGGGTCGGTCAGCTGGGCCACGCTGCCGCCGCGCGCGAACACGCTCACGCGCACGCCCAAGCGGCTGAGCGCCTGGCCCAGCTCCAGCCCGATCACACCGGTGCCGATCACGGCCACCGAACGCGGCAGGTCCTGCCAGTAAAACACGTCATCGCTGGTAATCAGGCCGGGGCCGACGTTTTCCAGCTTCGGCAGCCTGGTCGGGGTCGAGCCGGTGGCGATCACGATGCGCGCGGCCTCGACTTCCGTATGGTCGTCCACCACCAGGGTATGTGGACCGGTGAAGCGCGCATAGCCGCGCAGCTTGTCCTGGTCCGGGATATTGTCCACGCCTTCCAGCACGAAGCCGACGAAGCGGTCGCGCTCGCGCCGCACGCGCTCCATCACCGCCACGCCGTCGACACGCTTTTCGCCGGCGTGCACGCCGAAGCCGGGCGCGGCATCGATGAAGTGCGCGGCCTCGGCGGCGGCGATCAGGAGCTTGCTGGGCATGCAGCCCACGCGCGCGCAGGTGGTGCCGTAGGGCCCGCCCTCGATCATGACGGCGCGCGCGCCCTGGGCTTTCGCGGAACGGTAGGCCACCAGGCCCGCGGTGCCGGCGCCGACGATGGCGACATCGACCTTCATTTTCTGCATAGTCATCTCCGGTAGTTCGCGGACATGACGATACGCTATTTTCGCGAAACGCTCAGGGCATCACTCGAGTTGGAAGATGTAGCGGACATAGAACACCGCTTCCGCCGGAATGCCGCCGGGCCTGGGATAGCGGCGCAGGGCCCGGTCGGCGACGGCGCCGAGCGCTTTCTCGAAGCCGCCGGTCACTATCGAAGTCTCGCGGTCGCGCAGCATGTCGCCATTGAAAATCCCGAGCAGCCGGTACTCCTGGGTGTCGCCTTTCTTCAGCTCGATCTTCGGCACCGAGGGCAGGAAGCGCAGCGTCACCTGCCCGCCAACGCCGTAGGCCTGCGCCGGCGCCGGGTACCTGATCTCGGCCGACAGCATCGACATCACCCCGACCACGTAATTGCACATGGCGAGCTGCCATTGCGGCCAGGTCTGCAGCTCGGCGACGAAGCGGTCCATGTTGTCGCTGGCCGCCGGGCTGACCGCGCATGGCGCCAGGACCTGCTGGCCCGGCGATGCCTGGATGCGCCCCTTGCCGGACCACCAGATCGCGGCCGCGACGTCGGCGCCGTTCTCCGGCGCGGCATAGCCGGCCGCCATGCGGTCGGCCGCTTCCTTCATGCCGCTCTGGTAAGCCTGGGAGTAGAACAGCACCGCGCGGTTCCAGTCGCGTTTCACGCACACGGCATGTTCGTACATGGTACCCGCCAGCAGGGAGACTTCGGCATGACCCCGCTTCAGCCCGGCCTTCAGTTCATCGACCGCGCCGGCACAATCCCTGGCTTCGATCCGGCTGGTGACGGCGGCCGCCGATTCCTGGCCAGGCGTGGCGGCGCCCGCGCAGGTGCAGAGCGGCAGTGCGAGAACGCCTGCGAACAGGCGTAGGAGCAAGGCGAGGCGGCACGGCATGTCCAGGTTCTCCGGCAAGCGTCAGATATCCAGCGGGTCGACCTCCAGCGACCAGCGCACCCGCGACTTCATCGCGCGCAGGGCATCGACCCAGACTTTGAGGAAGGCCTGCAGCGCCGGACGCGAATTCGATTCGACCAGCAGCTGGGCACGGTCCACATTATGCACCCGGGTCATGGTCATCGGAATCGGATCGTTGAGCACCACGGCGTCGCTGGGCAGCGCGTCGCGCGCCTGCTCCAGGAAGGCGATCGCGGTGGCCAGTTCCGGCGCCTCCGCGCGCAGCAGGGCCTGGTACATGAAGGGCGGCAGCGCGGCCTGGTGGCGCTCTTCCAGCAGGGAGCCGGCGAAGCGGTCGTAGTCGTGCCGCATCACCGCGCCGTACAGCGGGTGCTGGCAGTAGCGCGACTGGATCAGTACCTCGGATTCGAGACCGGCGCGGCCGGCTCGTCCCGCCACCTGCATCAGCTGGGCGAACAGGCGCTCGCTGGCGCGGTAGTCCTGCGAGAACAGGGCCGTATCGGGATTGAGCACGCCCACCAGGGTCAGGTTCTTGAAGTCGTGGCCCTTGGCGACCATCTGGGTGCCGATCAGGATATCGACCTCGCCGCGGTGCACGGTATCGAACGCGGCCTGGGCGCTGCCCTTGCGGCGCGTGGAGTCGGCGTCGATGCGCAGCACGCGCGCCTCCGGGAACAGCGACTGCAGGCCTTCCTCGATGCGCTGGGTGCCGCGCCCCAGCGGCTGCAGGTCGATGTTGCCGCAGGTCGGGCAGGAATGCGGGATGCGCAGCTCCAGCGAGCAGTGGTGGCAGCGCAGCCGGTGCTCGGGCCGGTGCAGGACCATGAAGGCGGTGCAGCGGGTGCAGTTGCTGATCCAGCCGCAGGCGTCGCAGCTCAACACCGGCGCATAGCCGCGCCGGTTCAGGAACAGCAGCGACTGTTCGCCGCGCGCCATGCGGTCGCGCAGGGCCGCGATCAGGTGCGAGGTCAGGCCTTCCTTCGGCTTGTCCTTCTCCATGTCGACCAGTTTCACGCGCGGCAGCACGGCGTCCTTCACGGCGCGCTCGCGCAGCTCCAGCTTGCGGTAGCGGCCCGTCTGCGCGTGGTGCCAGCTCTCCAGCGAGGGCGTGGCCGATCCGAGCACGATGGGAATCTGGAGCTGGTGGGCGCGCCACACGGCCAGGTCGCGCGCCGAATAGCGCAGGCCTTCCTGCTGCTTGTACGAGGGGTCGTGCTCCTCGTCGATGACGATCAGCTTCAGGTGCGGCAGCGAAGCCAGGATCGCCAGCCGCGTGCCCAGCACGATGCGCGCGCGGCCCTGGTGGGCGGCCAGCCAGTGCAGCATGCGTTCGCCCTCGGACAGGCTGCTGTGCAGGGTGGCCAGCATTACGCCCGGGAAGCGCGCGCGGATGTTCGCCTCCAGCTGCGGCGTCAGGTTGATCTCGGGGACCAGGACCAGGATCTGGGCCTCGCTTTCCCTGGCGAGCACCTGGGCGCAGGCCCGCAGGTAGACCTCGGTCTTGCCGCTGCCGGTCACGCCGTACAGCAGCAGCGGATTGAAGCCCCGGGCCTGGCCGATGGCGTCGGCGGCCTGCTGCTGGGCCGGATTCAACACCGGCATCGCGGCCGGCGCCGGGTCGTGGGCATCCTCGGCCTTGGCGAGCTTCTTGAGCGCGCGGTCCAGTGCCACCGTGCTGCCCAGGCGCAAATTCTTCGGCAGGCCGGGCATCGCCACCTCGCCGAGCGGGCGGTGGTAATAGTCGGCGGCGAAACGCGCCAGCGCCAGCCATTGCGGCGACAGCGGCGGCAGCTGGCTGCGCACCGCCAGCGCGTCCTTGAGCTTGTCCGGCGGGACGTCGGTCTCGTGCTTGACGGCGACGATCACGCCCACCGCTTCGCGCCGGCCAAAGTTCACCAGCGCCAGCTGCCCGACCTGCGGCTCGCTGCCGGGATCACATTCCCAGCGATAGTCGAACACGCTGTCGAGCGGGGTGTCGAGCGCGATTTGTAAGATGCAGTAGGCCAAGCCGGACCTTATCCTTAATACTGTGGGGGAACTGTGGAAAACTTTGTGGAAAATGGAAAACTTGACCGGGACAAAGGTTTACGTTAGCTCAAAGCACTTAGCAATTCCTCAAGTTCACAAAAAAATTTCTCTTTTAAATTCAGTCACTTGCCTGTGCAACCTTCTTGGCGCCGAAATCCGGCATCGCTCGGGCGCTTCTGTGCATAACTGGGCATTTCCGGTGAAGAACTCAAGCGCAGTGCAGCAAAAACTTGATACAACACTTGAAGAAATCGCGTAAACCCCGGTAAACCAAGGACTTTTCAACATTATTCACAGAAGCTGTGCATAACTTTGTGAACAATGCGCTGTCAACTTGGGCAACTGCCTTCCGGACCGCCGATACGCCACGCTGGCGCACTCGCCAGCCCCGGCATAAATCACAATGGAATCAATGACTTATCAGGATACATCCAGTACTGTACATTTCCACAGCCAAGGACGCGAGAGTTCAAGAATTTGTGAATAAGTGTGATTATGATGCGCCGCAGGCAGCGGCGCAGCCATAGGGCTTTGTCAGCGCTCAGGCCTGGCGCTGGCGGCGGCTGAAGCTGTGAACTGCCTCGACCATCGCCGTCACCGACTCCGGCGGCGTGAACTGCGAAATGCCGTGGCCGAGGTTGAACACGTGGCCATGGCCGTTCGACGGCGTGCCGTAGCTGCCCAGCGCCTTCTCGACTTCCGCCCGCACCTGCTCCGGGCCGGCCATCAGCACGGCCGGGTCCAGGTTGCCCTGCAGGGCCACGCGGTCGCCGACCAGGGCGCGCGCGCGGCCCAGGTTCACGGTCCAGTCCAGGCCGAGCGCATCGGCGCCGATGTCCGCCATCTCGTCCAGCCACAGGCCACCGCCCTTGGTGAAGACGATCGCCGGAATCCGGACGCCATCCTTCTCGCGCTGCAGGCCTGCCACGATGCGGCGCATGTAGTCCAGCGAGAAGGCCTGGTAGGCGCCGTCGGCCAGCGCGCCGCCCCAGGAGTCGAAGATCATCACGGCCTGGGCGCCGGCGTCGATCTGGGCGTTCAGGTACTGCGTGACGGCTTGCGCGGTCACGTCCAGGATGCGGTGCATCAGGTCCGGACGCGCGTACAGCATCTTCTTGATCGTATGGAATTCGCGCGAGCCGCCGCCTTCGACCATGTAGCAGGCCAGGGTCCAGGGGCTGCCGGAAAAGCCGATCAGCGGCACGCGGCCGTTCAGGGCGGTGCGGATCTGGGTCACGGCATCGAACACGTATTGCAGCGATGCCATATCTGGCACCTGCAATCGGGCGACGTCTTCCTCGGTGCGCACGGTGCGTTCGAATTTCGGGCCTTCGCCGTCCTCGAAGTACAGGCCCAGGCCCATCGCGTCCGGCACCGTCAGGATGTCCGAGAACAGGATCGAGGCATCCAGCGGATAGCGGTCGATCGGCTGCAGGGTCACTTCGGTGGCGAAATCCGGATTCTTGGCCAGGCCCAGGAAGGAGCCGGCGCGCGCGCGGGTGGCGCGGTATTCCGGCAGGTAGCGCCCCGCCTGGCGCATCAGCCATACCGGGGTGTAGTCGGTCGGCTGGCGCAGCAGCGCACGCAGGAAGGTGTCGTTCTGAAGCGGGGCGAATTGTGGCATGGCTGGCAACCTGAAGTAAGGCGCCCGGCGCGCGGGCAAACTTCTATTATCGCATTCCCTGACCCATCCGTACCCATCCTTCGTGACAGGCCGGTGCGCACTTATAATGGACGCCTACCTTTGCCAGGACCGATCCATGCCCGAATCCTCCCGCAAACAGGCTGCCCCCTGCGGCGCCTGGGCCTCTCCCATTACCGCCGCCGTCGTGGCCGCCGGTTCGACCCCGCTGTCCGGCGTGCTGCTCGACGGCGCCGACCTCTACTGGCTGGCCGGCCGTGCCAGCGAAGGCGGCCGTACCACCCTGCTGCGCCAGCGCGACGGCCGCGTCGACGAACTCACGCCTGCGCCCTTCAACGTGCGTACCCGCGTGCACGAATACGGCGGCGGCGCGGTGCTGGTGGCGGACCGGCGCGTGTGGTTCTCGAATTTCGCCGACAACCGTGTTTACAGAGTCGATCCGGAGGGGAACGAGCCGGTGCCGGTCAGCGAGGGCGGCGCACTGCGCTGGGCCGACTTCGTGCTGGACCGCATTCACCAACGCCTGGTCGGCGTGCGCGAAGACCACTCGGCCGGCGAGACTTATCCGGTCAATACCCTGTGCGCCCTGGGCGCCGACGGCACCCAGCTGGTGCTCGACGACGGCTACGATTTTTACTCGTCCCCGCGCATCTCGCCGGACGGCAGGCAGATCGCCTGGCTGTGCTGGAACCACCCGCGCATGCCCTGGGAGGGTACGGAGCTCTGGCTGGCCGACATCGTCGCGGACGGCACCCTGGCCAACGGCCGCCTGATCGCCGGCGGCATCGATGAAGCCATCGTGCAGCCGGAATGGTCGCCGGGCGGCATCCTCCATTTCGTTTCCGACCGCGGCGGCTGGTGGAACCTGCACCGCTACGACCACGGCGTGGTGCACCCGATCTGCCCGCGCGAGGCCGAGTTCGGCCTGCCGCACTGGGTCTTCGGCCAGTCGATGTACGGCTTCCGTTCGGACGACGAGATCGTCTGCGCCTATATCGAGGGCGGCGTCAGCAAGCTGGCGCGCCTGGACACCCGCAGCGGACGGCTGACGCCGATCGACACGCCCTACCAGGAGATCCGCGAGCTGCGCGTGAACGGCGACAGCGTCGCCCTGCTGGGCGGCGCCCCGACCGTCGCGGCCGAGGTGGCGCGCATCGACCTGGCTGCCGGCCATCGTGAGGTGCTGGCGCGCTCGATCGAGCAGCTGCCCGAGGCCGGCTATCTGTCCGTGCCGCAGACGATCAGCTATCCCAGCGCCAAAGGCCGTACTTCGCACGCCTTCTACTACCCGCCGACGAATGCGGCCTTCGAAGCGCTGCCCGGCGAGCTGCCGCCGCTGATGGTGATCGGCCACGGCGGCCCGACCGGCATGGCCAGCAGCACGCTGAAACTGGCGACCCAGTTCTGGACCAGCCGCGGCATCGCCGTGCTGGATGTGAACTACGGCGGCAGCACTGGCTTTGGCCGCGCCTACCGCGACCTGCTGAAGGAACAGTGGGGCGTGGTCGACGTCGAGGATTGCGTGGCCGGCGCCCAGTATCTGGCCGACCAGGGCCTGGTCGACCGCGAACGCCTGCTGATCCGCGGCGGCAGCGCCGGCGGCCTGACCACCCTGTGCGCCCTCGCCTTCCACGACGTGTTCAAGGCCGGCGCCAGCTACTACGGCGTGTCCGACCTGAAGGGCCTGGACGCCGACTCGCACAAGTTCGAGTCGCACTACAACGAATACCTGATCGCGCCGAAGGCTAGAGCCGACGCCGTGTATGCGGAACGCTCGCCGATCAACCACACGGACAAGCTGCGCCGGCCGATGATCTTCTTCCAGGGCCTGGACGACAAGGTGGTGCCGCCGCCGCAATCCGAGGTGATGGTCGAGGCCCTGCGCGCGCGCGGCGTGCCGGTCGCCTACCTGACCCTGGAAGGCGAAGGCCACGGCTTCCGCAAGGCGGACAGCATCGTGCGCACGCTGGAGGCCGAGCTGGTCTTCTATCTGCGCGTCTTCGGCATTCCCGTCCCTGCCGACCTGCCTGGCGTCGATATTGAGAACCTGGCTGCATGAGTGTGGAGGTTCTCGGCGCGATCTTCGAAGCGTGCAATGAAAAGCGCAAGCTGATCCTGGCCCTGCTGGCCCTGGCCGGCGAGCCGATGGGCCGGCGGCGCATCCACGAGCATTTGCTGCCGCTGGGCGTAAGCGCGGTCGAGGACGACCTCGCCGATGATCTCGAAGCGCTGCGCGCGGACGGCCTGATCGGCGAGCTGCCCTCGCGCGGCTACGTGATCACGCCGGACCTGGCCTGGCCGGCGATGGCCTGGGCCCTGCGCGGACGCCGCCTGAACGAGCTGCGCGAGGTCTACCAGCTGGTCACGCCGCTGCGGCTGGACTGGCAGGGCACGCCCATGCTGCGCAGCTACCGCCAGGGCGTGGCCCTGCTGCGCATGGCCTTGCTGGCCGGAGAAGGACCGAAGACCATCGCCCCCCTGCTGGCGGCCTGCCTGCGCTGCCACGAGGCGGCTTACCTGCATCCGCTGGTCGACATCTGCGCCCGCCCCTTCGAGCCGGAACTCATCGAACGCATCAACGGCGCGGTGCGCGACGAGGTGCTGGCGGTGCTGGTCAGCCATGTCCAGCGCGAGCCGGGCAGCGCCCCGCCGATACGCGCCTACGCCGAGGAACACGTGGCCCCGGGCGGCGCCTCGATGGCCCTGCGCACCGCCCTGGCCGAGCACCTGATCCTGTGCGGCCGCCTGGACGCCGCCGGCGACTTGCTGCACGACCTGGACGAATCCGCGACCCTGTACTACCGCAGCGTCATCCAGCTGCTGCGCGGCGATCCCGATGAAGCCCTGGCCGGCTTCGACAAGGCCTTGAAAGCCCTGCGCAAGGAAACCGGCAAGAGAAAAGCCATCTTCGAAGGCATCGGCGGCCACCTCTACATCACCGCCCTCTTGAAGAGCAGCGACCCGAAGCACGCCAAGGCGCTCGATACCTACCTGGAATCGGCCACCCGCGCCGTGCAGAGCCACGACACCGCTGTCTACCAGCAGCTGTCGATGCTGCGCCAGATCCGCGGCGGCACCGTCGACGCCGAAGTCCTCCCCTCGCGCAACTGGGAGACCTCGCTGCAGCCGGTCATGTTCCGCGCCCTGCTGCACTGGTGGCTCGGCATGCCGCAGCTGGCCGAGCGCAAGGCTTTCCTGGAACAGCAGATGGAGATGGCGGAAGCGGCCGGCTTCGATTTCATCGCCGCGCAGATCGGCGCCGTGCTGGGCCAGCTGGGCATGGTCGGCATCGACAAGCGCGCGATCGCCCTGCGCCAGCGCCACCGCTTCACCGACATGGCGCTGTGGTTCGAGCGCGAGCAGCCCTGGGAGCGCCAGCTCAATGCCCTGATCAACCTGCAGCCTGCCGTCAACGTCGAGGTGGTGAAGGAATCGCGCCTGGCCTGGCTGGTGGGCTGGGACGAGCACCTGGGCGTGCGTGCGCTGGAACCGCGCGAGCAGAAGCGCGACGTGCAGGGCGGCTGGACCCGCGGGCGGCCGCTGGCCCTGAAGCGCCTGGCCGAGGACGCGGCGGAGCTCGACTTCTTGACGGCCCAGGACGTGCAGGTTGCCGGTACCATCGGCGCCTACCGCTACTACAGCGGCACCGGGATGCGCTACGAGTTCGACCTCGACAAGGCGGTGGCGCTGCTGGCCGGCCACCCGCTGCTGTTCTGGATGGATTCGCCCGGCACCCGCATCGAACTGCTGCCGGGCGAGCCCCAGCTGATGGTGCGCGCCGGCGGCGGCAAGGTCACGATCTCGCTGAACCCGCCGATGCGCGAGCAGCAGGGCGAGGTCGTGGTGACCAAGGAGACGCCGACCCGCCTGCGCATCGTCCGCATCAAGGAAGAGCACAAGCGCATCGGCGCCATCGTCGGCGAGGGCCTGGAAGTGCCGCTGGAAGCGGAAAAGCGCGTACTGCAGGCGATCAGCGCGATCTCCTCGATCGTGACGGTGCAGTCCGACATCGGCGGCAGCCCGGCCGACATCGAACAGGTGGATGCCGACATGCGCCTGCATATTCACCTGTTGCCCTACCAGCAGGGCTTGCGCGTGCGCGTGCTGGTGCGCCCGCTGCCGGACGCCGGTCCGTTCCTGCAGCCCGGCGACGGCTTTGATCGCATCATCGCGGACGTGGCCGGCGTGCGCGTCGAGGCGCGGCGCGACCTGAACGCCGAGCGCGAAGCCGAGCGCCAGCTGCTGGCCGATTGCAAGTCGCTGGAAAACGCCGAGCACGAACATGGCGAATGGCTGCTCGGCCAACCCTTCCACTGCCTGGAACTGATCACCGAACTGCAGGAACTGGATGCGTCGCGGGTGGTGGTTGCCTGGCCGGAGGGAGAATCCTTCCGCATCACGAAGAAGGTATCGTCGAAGTCGGTGCGCCTGAACATCCGGCGCGACAAGGACTGGTTCGCCGCCAACGGCGAAGTCAGGATCGACGAGAACAAGGTGATGGATTTGCGCGAGCTGCTCGGCCGCCTGCGCGAAGACCGCTTCGTGGCCCTGGGCGACAACCAGTTCCTGGCCCTCACCGACGAGCTGCACCGCAGGCTGACCGATTTGTCGGCGTATACCGACGCGGACGAAGAGGCACTGCGCTTCCACCCGCTGGCCAGCTTCGCGCTGGAAGAGATGGCGCTGGAGGCCGGCGAAGTCGATGCCGATGCCGCCTGGCGCAAGCACCTGCAGCACATGGCGGCGAATGCCGACTACCGGCCGCAGCTGCCGACCACCCTGCAGGCCGAGCTGCGCGACTACCAGGTCGAGGGCTTCGAATGGCTGTCCCGCCTGGCCCACTGGGGCGTGGGCGCCTGCCTGGCCGACGACATGGGCCTTGGTAAAACCCTGCAGGCGCTGGCCCTGATCCTGTCGCGCGCGCCCGGCGGCCCGACCCTGGTGGTGGCGCCGACCTCGGTGGCCACCAACTGGATGGCCGAGGCGGAGCGCTTCGCGCCTACACTCCAGATGAAGCTGTTCGGTGCCGGCAAGCGCGAGGCGATGCTGAAGGAAGCCGGGCCCTTCGACGTGATCGTCGTCAGCTACGGCCTGCTGCAACTGGAAGCGGAGCTGTTCAAGGACATGCGCTGGCACACCATCGTGCTGGACGAGGCGCAGGCGATCAAGAACGCGCACACGCGCCGCTCGCAGGCGGTGATGTCGCTGCGCGGCGATTTCCGCATGGCCGCCACCGGCACCCCGCTGGAAAACCACCTGGGCGAGTTGTGGAACCTGTTCAGGTTCATCAACCCCGGCCTGCTCGGCACCAGCGACCAGTTCAACCTGCGCTTTGCCGGCCCGATCGAAAAAGCCACCCAGGAGAAAACCAAAGACAGGCGCGCCGAGCTGGCCGCGCGCACCCGCCTGCGCCGCCTCACGCAACCCTTCATCCTGCGCAGGACCAAAGCCCAGGTGCTGTCCGAACTGCCGCCGCGCACCGAGATCGTGCTGCCGGTGGAGCTGAGCCAGGAAGAGATGGCGCTCTATGAATCGCTGCGCCGCGACGCGCTGGAACGCATCGCGACCCTGCAGGCCCCGCAAGCACAAAAGCAGATCCAGATCCTGGCCGAGATGATGAAGCTGCGGCGCGCCGTCTGCAATCCGGTCCTGGTGGCGCCCGACAGCGGCATCCGCAGCAGCAAGCTGGACACGTTCGCGCGCCTGGTGGAGGAGCTGCTGGAGAACCGCCACAAGGCCCTGGTGTTCAGCCAGTTCGTGGATCACCTGACCCTGCTGCGCCGCCACCTGGACGAGCGCGGCATCCGCTACCAGTACCTGGACGGCGCCACGCCCATGCAGGAGCGCAAACGCCGCGTGGACGCCTTCCAGGCCGGCGACGGCGACCTGTTCTTGATCAGCCTGAAAGCCGGCGGGGTCGGGATCAACCTCACCGCCGCCGACTACGTGATCCACATGGACCCGTGGTGGAACCCGGCGGTCGAAGACCAGGCCTCGGACCGCGCCCACCGCATGGGCCAGCAGCGGCCGGTGACGATCTACCGCCTGGTGGCGCGGCATACGATCGAGGAAGGCATCGTCGACCTGCACCGCCACAAGCGCGACCTGGCCGACAGCCTGCTGGAAGGCAGCGACGTCTCGGCGCGCATGTCCCCGGACGACATGCTGGCCATGCTGCAGGCCGGCCTGGCGGGCGGGCGTGCGGCGCCGCCGCTTACGTGACGGATTGTTTCAGGCTTCCGCAAAGGCCGGGAATGGTGCTAATCTTGGCGCCCATGATGAAAACGAAACTCGCGCTTGCGGTCCTGCTCACCAGCTTCGTGCTGGCGCCGGCCGGCGCGCGCACCAGCAAGGCGGCCAAGCCGAAGCACACCAGCAGCGCCAAGGCCAAGCCGTCGTCGAAAGCCAAAGCCTCCGGCAAGTCCTCGGCGAAGGCCGACAGTAAATCCGCCAAGGGTAAAGGCAAGGGCGCGGCCGCAGCCGCTCCGGTTGCCGCGGCGGCGGCCGCACCGGTTGCCGCGCCAACCTCGCAGAACCGCAACGACCGCTTCATGGACTCGCAGTCGATGCAGTTCCTGACCGCGCTGTGGCGCATCGATCCGGAAGGCGCTATCTACGTCGGCAAGTTCGACGCCGCCGCCAGGCTGACCATCCCCGACGCACCGACCCGCGCCAAGCAGCTGGCCTTCATCGACGAGTGGCTCGAGAAGTTCCGCAAGCTGAACGCCGACAAGCTCTCGCCCAACCAGCGCACCGATCTTGCAGTCCTGATCAACAAGCTGCAGTACGACCGCTGGAAGCTGACCGTACTGCGCGACTTCGAGTGGAACCCGGCCCAGTACAACGTGGCCCAGCCGCTCGACCTGATCATGAACACCGAGTACGCCGCCAGGCCGCAGCGCCTGCGCACCATCCTCAAGCGCCTGGCCGACGTGCCGGCCTACTACCAGGCGGCGCAGGCATCGATCGTGAACCCGACCCGCGAACATACCCAGCTGGCGATCTCGCAGGCGCCGGGCACGCTGGTGGTGCTGGCCGACCTCGGCAAGGCAGCCCAGGATTCGGTCCAGCTGACGCCGCAGGAAAAGGCGATCTTCGCGCAGCGCGTAGCGAACGCTGGCAGCGCGCTGCTGGCCTGGGTCGACTTCCTGAGCGACCTCGATAAGTCGCAGGAACAGATGCGGCACGCCCGCTCGTTCCGGCTCGGCAAGGAGCTGTACGAGCAGAAGTTCGCCTTCGAGATCGAGTCCGCCAGCACGGCCGAGCAGACCTACCGCAAGGCCCTGGCCGCGCGCGAAGAACTGCTGACCCGCATGGACGGCCTGGCCGACCAGCTGTGGGACAAGACCATGGGCAGCGCCGCCAAACCGGACGACCGCTTCAAGAAGATCGGCATGGTGATCGACAAGCTCTCGCTGCAGCACGTCGCCGCCGCCGACTTCCTGCCCGAGATCCGGCGCCAGATCCCGCAGCTGCAGGACTACGTCATCAAGAACAACCTGGTCTCGATCGACCCGAGCAAGCCGCTGGTGGTGCGCGAGACCCCGCTGTACCAGCGCGGCGTGGCCGGCGCCAGCATCGACGCGCCGGGACCGTACCGGCCGAAGGACAAGACCTATTACAACGTCACGCCGCTTGACGGCCTCACGCCGGAACAGGCCGAAAGCAGCCTGCGCGAGTACAACAACTGGATGCTGCAGATCCTGAACATCCACGAGGCGATCCCCGGCCACTACACCCAGCTGATGAACGCCAACCGCTCGCCCTCGCTGGTGAAAGCCCTGTTCGGCAACGGCGCGATGGTCGAAGGCTGGGCCGTGTACGGCGAGCGCATGATGCTCGAATCCGGCTACGGCAACAATGCGCCGGAACTGTGGCTGATGTGGTGCAAGTGGAACCTGCGCAGCGTGTCGAACACCATCCTCGACTACAGCGTGCACGTGCTCGGCATGACGCGCGAGCAGGCCATGGACCTGCTGGTGCGCCAGGCCTTCCAGACCCCGCAGGAAGCGGCCGAGAAGTGGCGCCGCGTGCAGCTGTCCTCGGTACAGCTGACCAGCTACTTCAGCGGCTACAGCGACATCATGGAACTGCGCGAACGCCGCAAGCAGCAGCTGGGCGAGCGCTTCAACCTGAAGGCCTTCCACGACCAGTTCCTCGGCTACGGCAATGCGCCGGTGAAGATCATCGGCCAGCTGATGCAGTAAGCCACGACGCATGTACAAGGCCCCGCCCTCCCCGGCGGGGCTTTTTTTCGCCTGTTTCCGGCCCTTGCCGGACGGTGTTGGCCGGGAGCCGACACCGTCTGCCCAGGCTGTTGTTCCCGGCCCGACTCTACAAGGCTTGATCCGGGCCCGCGGAGGCCTTCATGCCCGTTTCAGGGGGCTGGCACGCCTTGTGCTGAATGGAGATCGTGGGACGAACAATCGCTCCGCACTTTCCAAAACCAGCCATTGAAGGGGAACATCATGAACATCCACAAGCACATGGAAGCCATCTTCGTCGTCGCACTCGCCGCCGTCGGCTTCGGTACCTTTACGATCGACAGCATGGCGGAGGCCGAAGCCGGCACGCGGGCGCCGATGGTGCGCGAGGCGGCATCGTCATCGGCGTCCGCCGATGCGCTCGCCGTCATGTGCGCAGCGCGGCCGGCGCGCCGGGCCTGATACCGAAGTTCAGGTCTCGGCGCGGATCATGTTGCGCATGACGCCGAGGCCGGTGATCTCGGTCTCGATCACATCCCCATGCTTCAGGAACTCGGGCGGTTTGCGCGCAAAGCCGACGCCCGAGGGCGTGCCGGTGGCGATGATGTCGCCCGCCTCCAGCGTCAGGCCGCGCGACAGCTCGGCGATGATGCGCGGGATCTTGAAGTACATCTGCTTGTAGCTGGCGTTCTGCTTCTCGACGCCGTTCACGCGGCAGATCACGCGCAGGTCGTCGAGCCTGACGCCGGCCGCGGTGACGATCCAGGGTCCCATCGGCCCATGACCGTCCAGGCTCTTGCCCTTGAACCACTGGCCGCCGTGCAGCTTCTGCTGCGCCTCGCGCACCGTGGTGTCGTTGTAGGGCGCGTAGCCGAACACGTAATCCATGGCCCGCTCTTCGGGGATGTTGCGGCCGGTCTGGCCGATGACGACGGCCAGCTCCGCTTCCCAGTCGGTGGTGTTCGAATACGCCGGGTCGTGCGGGATAGCATCGAAAGGCCCGTTCATCGTGTGCGTGCCCTTGGTGAAGAACACTGGATGCTCAGGCAGCTTCTCGGTCGACTTGTCGAAGCGGGCCTGCTTGCCTTCCTCGAAGTGGTCGAGGTAATTCCAGCCGACGCAGTAGATGTTGCGCTCGGGCCGAGGAATCGGCGACATGAAGCGCGCCTTCTCGACCGGCAGCAGCGAAGCCGGCCGGCCGAGCGCATTGTCGACCACCGCGCGCACCTGTTCGAGGCCGGCATTGCCGCTCTTGATCAGCGCCAGCATCGAGCCGGCATCGAAAGCGAGCGCTCGCTTTTGCCGCCGGGCTTCGGCCTGCAGGTCGACCAGCCTGTCGTTGTCGAGGACCGCGACCACGGTCGGCTGTCCGTTCGGCGTGAGGCTGCAGGTGGCGAGGCGCATGCCGATCTTGCCGGCCAGCGGCGGCACGGCGACTGCGGGAGCGGGAGGGTTCTGTGCGAGGGCGGGATGCTGGGTGCCGGCCAGCAGGCCCCCCATGGCGGCGGATGCGCTGGCTGTCAGCAGCTTGCGACGGTTCGAATCCATTGAGACGTCTCCTTGTGGTTGTCGTTATGGCAAAACTCATCTGAAAGCATTCTAGCGGGCATTTTTCCGCCGCTGAGCGGGTGTTACAAAACTTTCGTCCTGAAATGCAAAGCGGCGCCCTCGGGCGCCGCGCGTTCACCAGCAAGGTGGCAGGGACTCAGGCGTGCTCTTCCGGCGCGCGCGTGACGCGCACGAACACCGGCGCCAGCAGCAGGCCGAGTTCGAACAGCAGGCACATCGGAACGGCGAGGGCCAGCTGGCTGACCGCGTCCGGCGGCGTGACCACGGCGGCGATCACGAAGGCGCCGACGATCACGTAAGGGCGTATCGACTTCAGCTTCTCGACGCTGATGATGCCCATCCGCACCAGGATCACGACCACCACCGGGACCTCGAAGGTGGCGCCGAAGGCCAGGCACATCGAGATCACGAAATCGAGGTAGTTCTCGATGTCCGGCATGACCGCGATCGAGCTCGGGGCGAAGTTGGCGATGAAATGGAAGACCCGTCCGAACACCAGGAAATAGCAGAAGGCGACGCCGGCGATGAACAGCAGCGAGGACGAGATCACCAGCGGCAGCACCAGCCGCTTTTCGTGGGCGTAGAGGCCGGGCGCGATGAAAGCCCAGGCCTGGTAGAACACCCAGGGCAGCGAAATGATCAGCGCCAGCACCAGGGTCACCTTCATCGGCACCAGGAAGGGTGAGCTGACGCCGGTGGCGATCATCTTGGCGCCGGGCGGCAGCGAGGCCAGCATGGGCGCGGCCAGGAAATCGTAGATGCGGTCCGGCCCCGGCCACAGGAGCAGGGCGATGCAGACGATCGCGACCCCGATGACGGCCCGGACCAGGCGGTCACGCAGTTCGACCAGGTGCGAAATAAAGGTTTCGCCTGCAGCTTCGTCAGTCATCTAGAAAAAGGAAGTGTTGGACTTGGTTCCGGGGCGGAACTTGCGCACGCGCGCCGCACCCGACAGCACGTGCTGGCGGCCGCCGTGGCGGTTCTTGTACCAGGCGGGAACGCTGGAGGTCTTGACCAGCTTCTTGCGGCGGAATTCGCGCGCCTTGCGCTCGATGTCGTCCGGCGTGACATGGGAGCTCGATGACGATGCGGTATCGCCGCGCCAGGCGGATTCGACCTCGCCGAGGTGGGACGAGACCGTGTTCTCGACCTCGGCGCCGAAACTTTCGACCTCGGTCTTGAAGCTGTGCGCGGTTTCCTGCACTTCCTTGTGCAGGTTGCGCAGCTCTTCCATTTCGATCTCGCGCGAGACTTCCGACTTCACCTCGTGCAGGTAGCGCTGGGCGCGGCCGTACAGCGTGCCGGCCATGCGCGCCACCTTGGGCAGGCGCTCGGGGCCGATCACGATCAGCGCGACCACGCCGATGACGGCGAGTTTGGAAAGCCCGAGATCGATCATGGAAATGGATTACGAGCGGTTCTTTTCGCGCGTTTCGACGTCGATCGTGTTCGTGGACTTGTCGGCCACCTGCTGGGTCGAGGCCGGCGGGACATTCGCCTGGCGCTCTTCTTCGCTGCCCTTCACGCCGTCCTTGAAGCCTTTCACGGCCTTGCCGAGATCGGAACCCGCGTTCTTCAGCTTGCCGGTACCAAACACCAGGACCACCACCACCAGCACGATCAGCCAGTGCCAAATACTAAACGAACCCATTGTTTTCTCCTTGCGGGCGCACGCCCGAATTCGCATGTAGCGTACGCGCAGTATAAGCGATGATTACCCGGCATGGTTTCTTTCCAGCCGGAAGTTTTAGTCAAGTTCCCCGCATCAAGTCCCGAGCCCGCGCCACGGACGAGGACCGCCATACACGTGCAGGTGCAGGTGATACACCTCCTGGCCGCCATCCGGACCGGTGTTGAT
Organism: Massilia sp. 05N420; assembly: GCF_056397205.1. NCBI lineage: Bacteria > Pseudomonadati > Pseudomonadota > Betaproteobacteria > Burkholderiales > Oxalobacteraceae > Massilia > Massilia sp. 05N420. The sequence goes on along the minus strand of NZ_JBFTMX010000028.1, from coordinate 22,088 downwards.
CAGGGTCTTGAAGCCGCCGCTGCGCTGGCCGTCCGGGCCCTGCTTGACGGCGATTCCATGCTCGGCGGCCAGTTTCGGCGCCAGGGCCAGCATCTTGCCGAGGATCGCCGCGTGCGCATCCGTGCAGTCGGACAAGGTGTCCACGTGCCGCTTCGGAATGACCAGCAGGTGGACCGGTGCCGCCGGGTTGATGTCCTTGAACGCGAGCAGCTCGTCGTCCTCGTACACCACGCCAGCCGGGATCTGCTTTGCGGCAATCTTGCAGAAGATGCAGTTATCCATGTTCTCTCCAGTCAGCACGATATTCTATTCGGGTCGAATGACAGCGCCGTGACGCTCTCAGCCCTTGCGCTCTCACTCCTTGCGCGAGGCCTTTTCCTCGATGCCGGACAGGCCTTCGCGGCGCGCCAGCTCGTCCAGCACCTGCTGCGGGCTCAGGCCGAAGCGCGCCAGCAGCACAGCCGAATGGAACCACAGGTCGGCCACTTCGTACAGCAGCTTGGAGGCATCGGCACCGGCGCGCACGTCCTTGGCCGCCATGACGGTCTCGGTCGCTTCTTCGCCGATCTTCTTGAGGATCGCATCGTCGCCCTTGGCGAACAGGCGGGCCACATAGGATTTGTCGGGATCGCCGCCGTTTTCCGGCTTGCGCGTCTCGATCGTTTCCGCCAAGCGGTCGAGGATGGTGCTCATAGGTCTTTCTTTTGAACCGTCTTCTTCGGTTTGGTATAGATGGTATTCGGGTCTTTCAGCACCGGGTCGGCGTCATGCCAGTCGCCGTTCCCGAACTTCTGGAAGAAGCAGGAATGGCGGCCGGTATGGCAGGCGATGCCGCCGGCCTGTTCGACCTTCAGCAGCACCACGTCCTCGTCGCAGTCGAGGCGGATCTCCAGCACTTTCTGGACGTGGCCGGACTCTTCGCCCTTGTGCCACAGCTTCTTGCGCGAGCGGCTCCAGTACACCGCTTCGCCCAGCTCCACGGTCTTGGCCAGGGCTTCGCGGTTCATCCAGGCGAACATCAGGATGTCGCCGGTGGCGGCTTCCTGGGCGATCACCGGCACCAGGCCGTGCTCGTCCCATTGCACCTTCTTCAGCCAGGGCTGGGCCGGAATCGATGGGGTCGTCGTCGGGGTTACCATCTGTGTTTGTCCAGTTCAGTCCAGTCGCATCGGGATGCCGCGGTCATGCATGAAGCGCTTGGCTTCGCCGACCGTGTGCTGCCCGTAGTGGAAAATGCTGGCGGCCAGCACCGCGTCGGCGTGGCCTTCCAGGATGCCGTCCGCCAGGTCCTGCAGGCCGCCCACGCCGCCGGAGGCGATCACGGAAATGCCGACCGCGTCCGAGACGGCGCGCGTCAGGCCGAGGTCGAAGCCGGACTTGGTGCCGTCGCGGTCCATGCTGGTCAGCAGCAGTTCGCCGGCACCCAGGCTTTCCATCTTGCGCGCCCACTCCACCGCGTCGAGGCCGGTCGGATTGCGGCCGCCGTGGGTGAACACTTCCCACTTGCCGGGCGCGACCTGCTTGGCGTCGATCGCCACCACGATGCACTGCGAGCCGTGCTTCTGCGAAGCCTCGAACACCAGTTGCGGGTTGGTCACGGCCGAGGTGTTCATCGACACCTTGTCGGCGCCGGCGTTCAGCAGGCGGCGCACGTCCTCGACCTTGCGCACGCCGCCGCCCACCGTCAGCGGGATGAAGACGGTCGAGGCCACGGCTTCGATGATCGGCAGGATCAGGTCGCGGCCGTCGCTCGAGGCGGTGATGTCGAGGAAGGTGATCTCGTCGGCGCCCTGGCCATCGTAGCGGCGTGCGATCTCGACCGGGTCGCCGGCATCGCGCAGCTCGGTGAAATTGACGCCCTTGACCACGCGGCCGCCGGTGACGTCAAGGCAGGGGATGATGCGTTTTGCGAGCATATAAATCTTTAGTTAACCCGTCAATCCCGCTTTCGCGGGAACGACGGTTTCTCGGTTCCGGGCTAGTTAAGCCTGCGCCCCTTCAGTCAGCTCATCCGCACGCTCCTGCGCGCTGGCCAGGTCGAGCGTGCCTTCATAGATCGAACGGCCGCAGATCACGCCTTCGATGCCTTCGTCCTGTACCGCGCACAGCGCTTCGACGTCGGCCAGGTTGTGCAGGCCGCCGGAGGCGATGATCGGGATCTTGACGGCCTGGGCCAGGCGCACGGTGGCTTCGATGTTCACGCCGCCCATCATGCCGTCGCGGCCGATGTCGGTGTAGACGATCGATTCGACGCCATAACCCTCGAACTTCTTGGCCAGGTCGATGACTTCATGGCCCGACATCTTGCTCCAGCCGTCGGTCGCGACCTTGCCGTCCTTGGCGTCCAGGCCGACGATGATCGAGCCCGGGAAGGCGCCGCAGGCGTCGTGTAGGAAGCCCGGGTTCTTCACCGCGGCGGTGCCGACGATGATGTAGGTGATGCCGTCGTCCAGGTAGCGCTCGATGGTGTCGAGGTCGCGGATGCCGCCGCCGAGCTGGACCGGGATCTCGTCCAGGTCATTCTCGGTAGCGTATTCCTGCACCACCTGCAGGATCGATTTGATGGCGTCCTCGTTCTTCGGCTTGCCGGCGAAAGCGCCGTTCAGGTCGACCAGGTGCAGACGGCGCGCACCCTTCTTGAGCCAGTGCAGCGCCATCTCGGCGGGATCTTCGGAGAACACGGTGGCGAGGTCCATATCGCCCTGTTTCAGGCGAACGCAGTGACCGTCTTTCAGGTCGATGGCGGGAATCAGCAGCATGGTCGTAATCGGTTGGTTGACGGGTGAAGAACCTGAGCGTTCAGGGTTTCCAGTGGATGAAATTGCGATACAGGCGCAGGCCGGCGGCCGCGCTTTTTTCAGGGTGGAACTGGGTGGCGACGATGTTGTCGCGCGCGACCGCGCAGCAGTAGGGACCGCCGTAATCGGCTTCGCCGATGGTGTCGTCCGGATTGGCCGGCCGGGCGTAATAGCTGTGCACGAAGTAGAACCAGGCGCCGTCCTCGACGCCTTCCCACAATGCATGCGCGCGTGCCTGTCGCACGCGGTTCCAGCCCATCTGCGGCACCTTGAAGCGCGAGCCATCGGCGGCAAGCTTGCCGTCGAGCTGGAAACGCACCACCTTGCCGGGGAACAGGCCCAGGCCGGGCGTGCCTTCGTTTTCTTCGCTGGCGTCGAACAGCATCTGCTCGCCCACGCACACGCCCATCACCGGACGCGTCTTCATGGCGCGCAGCACCGCTTCCTCGGCGCCGGATTCGCGCAGGCTGCGCATGCAGTCGCGCATGGCGCCCTGCCCCGGCAGCACGACGCGGTCGGCGGCGTCGATCACGGCGGCATCGCTCGAAACGATCACGTCCGCTTCGGGAGCGGCGGCGCGCAGCGCCTGCGCTACCGAACGCAGGTTGCCCAGGCCATCAACCACAACAATCTTGTTTGCCATGATCGATCGCTTACAGGCTGCCCTTGGTCGATGGAATCGTGCCCAGCGCGCGCTCGTCCAGCTCGGACGCCATGCGCAGGGCACGGCCGAAGGCCTTGAACACGGTCTCGCACTGGTGGTGGGCGTTCACGCCCCGCAGGTTGTCCACGTGCAGGGTCACGCCGGCGTGGTTCACGAAGCCGCGGAAGAACTCGATCGTCAGGTCGACGTCGAAGCGGCCGATGGTGGCGCGGGTGAAGGGCACATGCCATTCCWGGCCCGGACGGCCGGAAAAGTCGATCACCACGCGCGACAGCGCTTCGTCGAGCGGGACGTAGGCGTGGCCGTAGCGGCGGATGCCTTTCTTGTCGCCGATCGCCTTGGCGACCGCCATGCCCAGGGTGATCCCGGTGTCCTCGACGGTATGGTGGTCGTCGATGTGCAGGTCGCCGACGGCCTCGACCTCGAGGTCGATCAGGCCATGGCGGGCGATCTGGTCCAGCATATGGTCGAGGAAAGGCACGCCAGTGTTGAGTTTCTGGCGGCCGGTACCGTCGAGATTGAGCGCGACGCGGATCTGCGTCTCGCTGGTGTTGCGGGTGATTTCTGCGGTGCGGGTCATTGCAGGGAAGCCTTCAGGGCATTCAGGAATACGGAATTCTCTTCCGGGGTGCTGACCGTCACGCGGATGCAGTTGGCCAGCAATTCGTGCATTTTACTCAAATTCTTGATCAATACCCGTTCATCGAACAGTTTAGCGCAGGTACGGTCGGCGTCCGGTACACGCAAGGTAATGAAATTCGCGCTCGACGGGAATACCGTCACGCCCGGCAGCGCAGCCAGCGCCGCCGCCAGCTCGCCGCGCGCTTCGTTCAGGCGGGCCGCCTGCTCGTTCAGCACGTCGATATGGTCGAGCGCGAACTCGGCCGCCGCCTGGGTCAGCACGTTGATGTTATACGGCGGGCGCACCTTGTCGAACTGGTCCAGCAGCGCGGGCGCAGCCGCCAGGTAGCCGAGGCGGATGCCGGCCAGGCCCAGCTTGGACAGCGTGCGCATCACCATCAGGTTCGGGTATTGCGGCAGGCGGCCCATGAAACTGGTGCGGGCGAAGGGTTGGTAGGCCTCGTCGACCACGGCGATGCCGGTGTCGCCCAGCGCCTCGATGATGGCGACCATGTCGTCTTCATCGTAGAGGTTGCCGGTCGGATTGTTCGGGTAGGCCAGGAACACGACCGACGGCTTGTGTTTTTCGATGGCGGCCAGCATCGCCGGGCGGTCGAGCGAGAAATCGGCTTTCAGCGGCACGCCGACATAATCCATGCCGGCAAACTGGGCCGAGCGCTGGAACATCACGAAGGCCGGGACCGGGGCCATCAGCACTGCCCTCTTGTCCTGGCGTGCGGTGGCCATGGCGATGATGCTGATGATCTCGTCGGAACCGTTGCCGAGGATGACGTCGTAGCCGGCCGGGACGCCGAGCTTGTCGCGGATCTTCTGCTTGAGGGTGCCGTACGAGGCCACCGGATAGCGGTTCAGCACGGCGTCGGCCAGGCGCGTGGCCAGTGCCTGGCGCAGGTTTTCCGGCAGCTCGTAGGGGTTTTCCATGGCGTCGAGCTTGATGTAGCCGCTGGCGTCCGGCACGTTATAGCTATGGCCGGCACGGACGTCTTCGCGGATCGTGTTGGCGATGAGGGTGTCGATGTCGGTCATGGTGTGCTTCCTTGAATAGCGTTGTCTAAATTTTGCTCGTTGGCTACTGCCCCGTCGCCCCCGCGCAGGCGGGGGTCCAGGTTTGCGTGCGTTTTGACTGCTCGTGCAACTTGGGGCGTCGCACAGCGGGGCGCCTGCGCGGGGACGACGGTGCAAGCGCTTTCGGTCATAACGGTTTTGTCCTTCTTGCGACTTCCTGCCGTCTTTTTCCTGGCCGGCGCCTCCGGCATCGCCAGCCTTTGCTGAATGATCTCGCAATAAGCCTGGTTCAGCTCGAACCCGACGAAATGCCGCCCCAGCCGACGCGCCGCCAGCGCCGTGGTGCCGCTGCCCATGAAGGGGTCGAGCACCACGCCGCCCGGCGGGCAGGAGGCCTTGAGCATGCGTTCGATGATCTCGAGCGGCTTCTGGGTAGGATGATCGACCCGCTCCGCATGTTCGCGGTGCAGGCGCGAGACGCTCCACAGGTCCTTCGGGTTGTAGCCGACCTCGAGCCACTTGGCGCCCACGAAGATCGAACGCGAACGCGCCTTCTTGGTCTCGGCGTCGTAGGGGATGCGCACGGCGTCCAGGTCGAAATAATAGTCCTTGCGCTTCACGAAGAAGCCGATGGTGTCGTGCACCGAGCTGAAGCTGCGGGTGCTGCCGCCCATCGAGGGCACGCGGCGGTCCCAGATGATCTCGTTCATCATCGTCAGGCGCTTCTTCAGCATGACGAAGATTTCCGGCGCAAAGCGCCAGGTGAGGAAGATGTACAGGCTGCCGTTGGCTTTCAGCTTGGGCAACGCGACGTCGATCCAGCGCTCGGTCCAGGCCAGGTAGTCGTCGACGCTCTGCTGGTCGGAAGCGTTGCCGTAGTCCTTGCCGAGGTTGTACGGCGGATCGGTCAGGATCAGGTCGATGGACCCGTCGGGGATGCGCGCCATGCCGGCCAGCGCGTCCTCGCAGAAGACCCGGTCGACCCAGTCCATCATGCGGAACCAGACCCGGTCGGCTCGCCGTCCTGCCTGATCCTTAGCTCTGCGCTGCGGGCGTGCGCCTGCAGGCCTTCGCCGTACGCCAGCTCGGCCGCGACCTTGCCCAGGGTCTGGGCGCCGGCTTCGGACACGAACAGCAGCGACGAGCGCTTCTGGAAGTCGTACACGCCCAGCGGCGACGAGAAGCGCGCCGTGCGCGAGGTCGGCAGCACGTGGTTCGGGCCGCAGCAATAGTCGCCCAGCGACTCGGACGAGAAGCGGCCCAGGAACATCGCGCCCGCATGGCGGATCCGGTCCGCCCATTGCTGCGGCTCGGCGGCCGAGATTTCCAGGTGCTCGGCGGCGATGTCGTTGGCGATCGCGCAGGCTTCTTCCATGTCGCGCACGAGGATCAACGCGCCGCGGTCCGTCAGCGAGGTCGTGATCGTCTCCTTGCGCGGCATGGCCGGCAGCAGCTTGTGGATGCTGGCTTCGACCTGGGCGATGTAGCCGGCGTCCGGGCACAGCAGGATGGCCTGGGCCAGCTCGTCGTGCTCGGCCTGGGAGAACAGGTCCATGGCGACCCAGTCCGGGTCGGTGCTGCCGTCGCACAGCACCAGGATTTCGGACGGGCCGGCGATCATGTCGATGCCGACCGTGCCGAACACGCGGCGCTTGGCGGCGGCCACGTAGGCATTGCCCGGGCCGACGATCTTGTCGACGGCAGGAATCGTCTCGGTGCCGTAGGCCAGGGCGCCGACGGCCTGGGCGCCGCCGATGGTGATCACGCGCGTCACCCCGGCGATCGCGGCGGCGGCCAGCACCATGCGGTTCTTGATGCCGTCCGGCGTCGGCACCACCATCACGATCTCTTTCACGCCCGCGACCTGGGCCGGGATCGCATTCATCAGCACCGACGAGGGATACGCCGCCTTGCCGCCCGGGACGTAGATGCCGACGCGGTCCAGCGGCGTCACGCGCTGGCCCAGCACGGTGCCGTCAGGTTCGGTGTAGGTGAAACCGTTCAGTTCCTGCTTCTGGCGCTCGTGGAAGACCCGGATGCGATCGGCGGCGGTCTGCAGCGCGGCGCGCTGGGCCTCCGGCAGCGAGGCCAGCGCATCCTGCAGTTCCTGCTGCGTCAGGTCGAAGGCGGCCATGCCTGTAGCACCCCCACCGGGGATGCGGTCAAACTTGTTGGTGTACTCCAGCACGGCCGCATCGCCGCGCGCCCTGACGTCGGCGAGGATCTTGGCGACGGCGGATTCGATCGCGTCGTCGGTCTCGGCTTCGAAGGCCAGCAGCTTGGTCAGCTGCTGCTTGAAATCGGGGGCGGTGGAATCGAGCTTGCGGACATCCATGTTATTGACCTTGCTGCTTGGAGGCGCGTTCGAAGGCCTCGATGATGGGTTGCAGTCGCTCGCGCTTGAGCTTGAGCGCGGCCTGGTTGACCACCAGGCGCGAAGAGATCTCCATGATCTTCTCGACTTCGACCAGGTTGTTGGCGCGCAGGGTGCCGCCGGTCGAGACCACGTCGACGATGGCATCCGACAGGCCGACCAGCGGCGCCAGTTCCATCGAGCCGTACAGCTTGATCAGGTCGACGTGCACGCCCTTCTTGGCGAAGTGCTCGCGCGCGGTTTCCACGAACTTGGTGGCCACGCGCAGGCGCGCGCCCTGGCGCACCGCGGTCTCGTAGTCGAAGCCGGCGTTCACCGCCACCGACATGCGGCAGCAGGCGATGCGCAGGTCGACCGGCTGGTACAGGCCTTCGCCGCCATGCTCGAGCAGCACGTCCTTGCCGGCCACGCCGAAGTCGGCGGCGCCGTACTGGACATAGGTCGGGACGTCGGTGGCGCGCACGATCAGCACGCGCACGCCAGGGTCGTTGGTCGCCAGGATCAGCTTGCGCGAGGTTTCCGGATTTTCCAGCACCTCGATGCCGGCCGCGGCCAGCAGCGGCAGCGTGTCTTCGAAGATGCGGCCCTTGGAGAGGGCGAGGATCAGCTGCTTGCTGTCCTGGGGTGATTTGGTCATATTGAGTGTCAGCCGATGCCCGTCGTCCCCGCGCAGGCGGGAACGACGTTGGTAATGCTGGTACTACGCTAATAGCAGCTTTATTTGATACGAACGATGTCGGCACCAACCGCCGACAGCTTGGCTTCCATGCGGTCGTAACCGCGGTCCAGATGGTAGATCCGGTCGACGATGGTGGTGCCCTGGGCGGCCAGGCCGGCGATCACCAGCGAGGCCGAGGCGCGCAGGTCGGTGGCCATCACCGGTGCGCCGACCAGGCGGCCGACGCCACGCATGAAGGCGGTGTTGCCCTCGATCGAGATCTGCGCGCCCAGGCGGTTCAGTTCCTGCACGTGCATGAAGCGGTTCTCGAAGATGGTCTCGGTCACGCGGCTCGGGCCGTCGGCGATGGTGTTCACCGCCATGAACTGGGCCTGCATGTCGGTCGGGAAGCCGGGATACTCCGTGGTGCGGAAGGACACCGGGCGCGGACGGCCGTCCATGCGCGCACGGATGGCCTGGCCTTCCACCGTCAGTTGCACGCCCATCTCGCGCAGCTTGTCGATGGCGACGTCGAAGATGTCGGTGCGGGTATTGACGATGCGGATGTCGCCGCCGGTCGCCGCCACCGCGCAAAGAAAAGTAGCGGCTTCGATGCGGTCCGAGATCACGGCGTGCCTGGTGCCGTGCAGGGCGTCGACGCCCTGGATCACCAGGCGGTCGGTGCCGATGCCCTCGATCTTCGCGCCCATCGCCACCAGCATGTTGGCGAGGTCGGTCACTTCCGGCTCGCGCGCGGCGTTTTCCAGCACGGTCTCGCCTTCGGCCAGCACTGCGGCCATCAGCAGGTTCTCGGTGCCGGTCACGGTGATCATGTCGGTCAGGATGCGCGCGCCCTTCAGCTTCGCGCATTTGGCGTGGATGTAGCCGCCTTCGATCGTGATCTCGGCGCCCATCGCGCGCAGGCCCTTGATGTGCTGGTCGACCGGACGCGAACCGATCGCGCAGCCGCCCGGCAGCGAGACCTTGGCTTCACCGAAGCGCGCCAGCATCGGTCCCAGCACCAGGATCGAGGCGCGCATGGTCTTCACCAGCTCGTACGGCGCTTCGAGCTTGTCGATGCTGGCGCCGTTCAGGGTGACGTTCTCGCTGTCGTCCCCTTCGCCCTGGGTCACCTTCAGGCCGGTCTGCGCCAGCAGCTTGAGCATGGTGCGCACGTCGTGCAGGCGCGGCACGTTCGACAGTTCGAGGTCGCCCGAGGTCAGCAGGCCGGCGCACAGGATGGGCAGCGCGGCGTTCTTGGCGCCCGAGATGACGATGTCGCCGTTCAGGCGCTTGCCGCCGGTGATCTGGAGCTTGTCCATGGATTATCCTTGCTTAGTTGGCAGCAAATTCTTCGGGGGTCAGGGTCTTCATCGACAGCGCGTGGATCTCCTCGCGCATGCGGTCGCCGAGGGCGGCGTAGACGATCTGGTGGCGCTGGATGCGGCTCTTGCCGGCAAAGCTGGGGGACACGATGACGGCGCTGAAATGCTGGCCGTCGCCCTCGACTTCGAGGTGGGTGGTGTCCAGGCCGGCCTTGATGTAGCCGTGGATGAGTTCAGGTGTGGTAGCCATGATGCGCAGTGAATTTTGGATAAATCTTAATGACGCAGCTTGTAGCCGCGGCGGAGCAGGTTGATGGCGACGCCGGCCAGCACGATGAAGAACACGGCGACGATGGCCAGGCTGGTCCAGGGCGAGACATCAGACTTGCCGAAGAAACCGTAACGGAACCCGTCAATCATATAAAAGAACGGGTTGAAATGCGAGACTGCGAGCCAGAACGGGGGCAGTTTCTGGATCGAATAGAACACACCGGCCAAAAATGTTGCAGGCATGATCAAAAAATTCTGGAACGCGGCCAGCTGGTCGAACTTCTCGGCCCAGATGCCGGCGATCACGCCCATCGTGCCGAGGATGGCCGCGCCCAGCAGGGCGAACACGACGATCCACAGCGGGAACACGAAGGACAGGTGGGCGAACCAGGCGGTGATGATGAACACGCCGGCGCCCACGCACAGGCCGCGCACGATCGATGCCGTCACGTAGGCGGACAGGATCTCCCAGTGCGACAGCGGCGGCAGCAGGATGAACACCAGGTTGCCGGTGATCTTGGACTGGATCAGCGAGGACGAGGAGTTGGCGAAGGCGTTCTGCAGCACGCTCATCATCACCAGGCCCGGGATCAGGAAGGCGGTGTAGTCGACACCGGCGAGCATCTGCACGCGGCCTTCCAGCACGTGGCCGAAGATCAGCAGGTAGAGCATCGAGGTGACGACCGGCGCGGCGATGGTCTGGGTGGCGACCTTCCAGAAGCGCAGGATCTCTTTGTAGAACAGGGTGCGGAAACCCACGGAGAATACATTCATCGGATGGGTGCCCCTTCCATGATCTGGATAAAGATGTCTTCCAGGTCGGCCTGCTGCAGCTGCATTTCGTCGATCACGGCGCCCGATTCGCGCAGGCTCGCCAGGATGCCTTCGACGTCGGCGTACTCGTTCACGCGCAGGGTGTACTTGTTGCCCTGCCCATTCGGCTTCGAGGCGTCGTCGTGCGCATCTGCTTCATCGTGCGCGACCAGATGGCGCAGGCCTTCCGGCAGCCCGCCCTGCTTCAGGTGCACGATCAGCGAGGAGCCCGACACGCGGCGCAGCAGCTGCGACATGGTGTCCAGCGCCACCACGTTGCCGGTCTTGAGCATGGCCACGCGCTGGCACATGGCCTGCGCTTCTTCGAGGTAGTGGGTGGTCAGGACCACGGTGTGGCCCTCGCGGTTCAGGCGCGAGATGAACTTCCACAGGGTCTGGCGCAGTTCGACGTCGACGCCGGCGGTCGGTTCGTCCAGCACGATCACGGGCGGTTTGTGGACCAGGGCCTGGGCCACCAGCACGCGCCGCTTCATGCCGCCGGACAGGGCGCGCATATTGACGTCGGCCTTGGCGGTCAGGTCGAGGTTTTCCATGACCTCGTCGATCCACTTGTCGTTGTTCTTCAGGCCGAAGTAGCCGGACTGCAGGCGCAGGGTCTCGCGCACCGTGAAGAAGGGATCGAACACCAGCTCCTGCGGCACCACGCCGAGCGCCATGCGGGCCGAACGGAAGTCCTTGACGACGTCGTGGCCGTGGATGCGCACACTCCCGACATCGGGCCGGATCAGGCCCGCGATGCAGGAGATGAGAGTGGTCTTGCCGGCGCCGTTCGGGCCAAGCAGGCCGAAGAATTCGCCTTGTTCGATGGTCAGGGAAACGCCCTTGAGGGCCTTGAAGCCCTTGTAGCTTTTCTCGACGCTGTCAATCTGGATGGCTGTCATGCGAAAGTGGCCGCGCCGGACGGCGGACCATGCAGGGGAAACGAGCCATTATAGAAGAAATCGTCATGACGGGTCGGCGTGAGCCCATCCGTCATGAAGCGGCGGTCACGCCCGGCCGATCAGGCCATCGACACCATACAGGCGCGCCAGCGCATCGACGTTGGCCGGCACGTTGACGAAACTGAGCTTGCGCCCCTGCGCCTGGGCGCGGCGCTGCCAGGCCAGCATCAGGGCCAGGGCCGAGGAATCGGCGGCGCGCACGCCACCGAGGTCGAACACGGTCGCGCCGGCGGACAGCGCCGCGCAGCCCTGCTCCAGCGCCGCCTGGGCGTTCTGGAAGGTCAGGGCATCCAGCGACAGCATGGGATTGGACTCCGCCATGCTTACTTCTGCGGCGCCTTCAGCGGCTTGTTGGCCAGCTGCTGGTTACGGTCGTGCAGCTTCTTGATCAGGCCGTCGATGCCGCCCTTGCCGATCTCGGAAGCGAAGGTCGACTTGTAGGTCTCGACCAGCCAGGCGCCCATCACGTTCAGGTCGAAGATCTTCCAGCCCTGCGGGGTCTTGCTCAGGCGGTAGTTCAGGGTGATCGGCTCGCCGCGGGTCAGGTTGACCTGCGACTTCACCTCGACTTCGGTGTCGGCCGGGTCGGCGCGGAAGGGCTTGAACTCGATGGTTTCGTTCTTGATCTGCGAGAGCGCGCCGGAATAGGTGTAGATCAGCAGCTGGCGGAATTCTTCCGACAGTTGCTTCTGCTGTTCCGGGCTCGCCTGGCGCCAGAAGCGGCCGGCCGCCTGCGACGTCATCTTGTCGGAATCGACGTACGGCAGGATCTTGGTGTTGACCAGGTCGATGATCTTGCGGCTGTTGCCGGCCTGGATGTCCTTGTCGGCCTTGACGGCGTCGATCACGTCGGTGCTGACGCGCTTGACCAGCAGGTCCGGCGCTTCGCTGGCGGCCTGGGCCGGGGCAGCGATCACGCTGGTGGAAAAGGCCGCCACGGCGGCAGTCACGATCAATTGTGCGATAGGCTTCATACGCTTCCTTTGTCTTGGTTATCCCGTTAACTACTTCTGGACCGGTTCGGATGACACAGGGGCCGGCACCGGCGGATTATTCGGCGCCGAATCCTGTTTTGCCGGGGTTTGGTCCTGGCTGGCCGGCGCGGCGTCGTCGCCCGCGTCGTCCGGACGCGGCGTCTTCTTCACGCCCAGCTTTTCCTGCACTTTTTCCTGCACCTTCTCGAGCTTTTCATGCACCTTGTCGGCACGCTCCTGGGCCTTGTCGGTATCCAGCACCTTGCTGTTACGGCGCTGCAGGTAACCGTCGCGGATGAATTCGTAGCGGTCGAGGGCAGCGTCTTCCAGCAGGTTCGAGGCGTCCAGCACACTGGCGCGCTGGTCGACGGCGCGCAGCAGGATGCCGCCGTTACGCCACGGGATATCGTTCACGTGATCCCAGGGATCGCCCCAGAAGTCGCCCGGCAGGGCAATGGTGTCGCGCACCGTAGATGCGCCCAGAATCGGCAACATCAAGTAGGGGCCGCTTGGGACGCCCCAGTAACCCAGGGTCTGGCCCAGGTCTTCGTTGTGCTTGCGCAGGCCGGCCGGGGTCGCGATGTCCAGCACGCCGACCAGGCCCAGGGTCGAGTTCACGGCAAAACGGGTGAAGTCGTTCAGGCCGTCCTGGCCCTTGAGCTGGGCAAAATTGTTGACCGAGCTCCACAGGTCCGACAGGTTGCCGAAGAAGTTGCCGACACCGGTCTGCACGAAGTCCGGGGTGTAGTTCCGGTAGAAAGTCGCGGTCGGCTTCAGGGCGGTACGGTCGACCGCGTCGTTGAAGCTGAACATTGCCCGGTTGAACTTCTCGAAGGGGTCCTTCGGATTGGTGGCGGTCGCGCAGCCGCTCAGCAGCACGGCAGCGCCTGCCGCCAGTGCCAATGCGTTACGAATGCTCATTTGCTGTTGCCATCCTTTCCTTCGGCTGCTTTGCTATAAATAAATTGGTTGATCAGGTCTTCCAGCACCGCGGCGGACTGCGTGCGGGTGATACGGTCGCCATCCACCAGGTTGTTGGTGTCGCCGCCCGCTTCGATGCCGATGTACTGTTCGCCCAGCAGACCGGAGGTCAGGATCTTCAACGAACTATCTTTCGGGAACTTATAGGCCGGGTTCAAGTCGAGGCGAACCAGGGCCTGGAAGCTCTTGTCGTCGAAGCTGATATCGCCGACGCGGCCCACGACCACGCCTGCGCTCTTGACGGGCGATTGGGGCTTGAGGCCACCGATGTTGTCGAACTTGCCGACGATCGCATACGTCTTGCTGAACGAGATAGTGCTCATGTTACCTGCCTTGAGGGCCAGGAAAAGGAGCGATACCGCACCCAACAGCACGAAAAGTCCGACCCAGACGTCAATAGATTTGCGATGCATAAGATTTCCTAATATATGTAGGCGTTAAATCAGCCAGTCTTCTAAATTATTTGTTGAACATCAGCGCGGTCATGACGAAGTCGAGGCCCAACACCATCAGCGACGCGATCACGACGGTGCGCGTGGTCGCGCGCGACACGCCTTCCGGCGTCGGCTGCGCTTCATAACCCTGGAACAGGGCGGTGAAGGTGACCGCAATGCCGAACACGAAGCTCTTCAGGACGCCGTTCATGATGTCGCGGCGCACGTCGATATTGCACTGCATCTGGGACCAGAACGCGCCTTCGTCCACGCCGATCAGCTGCACGCCGACCAGGTAGCCGCCGATGATGCCGATGGCGGAAAAAATCGTGGCCAGCACCGGCATGGCGATCACGCCGCCCCAGAAACGCGGCGCCAGCACGCGCTGGAGCGGGTTCACGGCCATCATTTCCATTGCCGACAGCTGCTCGCCGGCCTTCATGAGGCCGATCTCGGCGGTCAGCGAGGTGCCGGCACGGCCCGCGAACAGCAGCGCGGTGACCACCGGACCGAGCTCGCGCAGCAGCGACAGCGCCACCAGCTGGCCGAGTTTCTCGTCGGCGCCGAACTGGCTCAGCGTGTAATAGCCCTGCAGGCCCAGCACCATGCCGACGAACAGGCCGGACACGCCGATGATCAGCATCGAATAGTTGCCGATGAAGTGGACCTGCTCCGAGATCAGCGCCGGGCGCTTCAGCGCGCCGGGCAGCCTGCCCAGCAGCTTGACGAAGGAACGGGTGACGAAACCGGTGCGGGCGATCGTGTCCAGCACGAAGGCGCCGATGAAGCCGAGGAAGCGCGCGATCATCGCTTGGCCTCCAGGCCCAGGTCTTCGGCCAGCGATTTGCCCGGATAGTGGAAGGGTACCGGACCGTCCGGCTGGGCGTTGACGAACTGTTTCACGTAGGGATCGGACGAAGCACGCATTTCTTCCGGCGTACCCTGGGCGACGATTTTTCCGCCGGACAGGAAATAGACGTAGTCGGCGATGCTGAAGGTTTCGTTGACGTCGTGCGACACCAGGATCGAGGTCGAGCCGAGGGTGTCGTTCAGGTTGCGGATCAGGTTGGCGGTCACGCCCATCGAGATCGGGTCGAGGCCGGCGAAGGGCTCGTCGTACATGATCAGTTCCGGGTCCAGCGCGATCGCGCGCGCCAGCGCCACGCGGCGCGCCATGCCGCCCGAGATCTCGTTCGGCTTGAGCTGGGCCGCATTGCGCAGGCCGACCGCGTTCAGGCGCATCAGCACCAGGTCGCGCAGCACTTCTTCCGGCAGCTCCGTGTGTTCGCGCAGCGGGAAGGCCACGTTCTCGAACACGGTCAGGTCGGTGAACAGGGCGCCGAACTGGAACAGCATGCCCATCTTGCGGCGCAGGCGGTAGAGGTTTTCCGTGTCGAGCTGATGAACGACTTCGCCGTCCACCGCGACCGTGCCGCGCTGGGGACGGATCTGGCCGCCGATCAGGCGCAGCACCGTCGTCTTGCCGGAGCCGGAACCGCCCATCACGGCGATCAGCTTGCCGCGCGGGAAATCCATGCTCAGATTCGACAGGATGGGGCGATCTCCATACGAAAAATGCAGATCGCGGATTTCGACAAGGTTGGACACAGTGGAATTTGGTATTTGGTGAATCTCGTATTGTAGTGCAGAAACGTCAATCCCTGCTGGAGACGGCCCAATTCCAGCGTACTTATCGACGTGATATTACAACACTACTGAACAGTGAGTCAGATATTTTCCTCACGTAAGTATTTGTTTTAAATGAGATATGCATACCTGAGATTGTTGCGTTTTGCTAAAGATTATTAACAAATTCCCCATGGAAACGAATACTTTGTATGCGAAGCAAGCCTGACGATTCCCCTTCGCGCGAGGGCATGGACTACCCGGATTTTCGGGCGCATCATGGGCTTGAACTTACCCGGGAGGCCAACGTGAACGCCAAGGCCCTGATCCACATCCAGCACGACGCCATCGATATGGAAGGCATGCTGGAACTTCCCCACGAAGCGCTGGGTGTCGTCCTGTTCGCCCATGGCAGCGGCAGCAGCCGCCTCAGTCCGCGCAACAACTACGTGGCCCGTATCCTGCGCGAGGCCGGCATCGGCACCCTGCTGCTCGACCTGCTCAGCGAGGACGAGGAAGCCGATTCCTATCACCGCTTCGACATCGCCCTGCTCACCCTGCGCCTGCGCAGCGCGGCGCGCTGGCTGGCGCGCGAGCCGGCAACGGCGAAGCTGCCGCTGGGACTGTTCGGCGCCAGCACCGGCGCCGCCGCCGCGCTGCGGCTGGCGGGCGAGCCCCACCTCGGCGATCCCTACCTGGGCCAGCCGCATCCCGGCCCGCCCTACCTGTCGATTGCCGCCGTGGTCTCGCGCGGCGGCCGGCCCGACCTGGCCGGCATCGCGGCCCTGCACGGCGTGACGGCGCCGACCCTGCTCATCGTGGGCGGCAACGACGACGCCGTGATCGACCTGAACCGGCAAGCCTTCGCCCAGCTGCGCTGCCCGCGCGAACTGGCCATCGTGGCCGGCGCCACCCACCTGTTCGAGGAGCCTGGCACCCTGGAGGAAGTGGCGCGGCTGGCGGCCAACTGGTTCGTCGGGCACTTTGCCCGCAAGACGGCATGAGTCCTGCTGCGATACCGCTGCGCCTGCTGTTCGGCGGCGACCTGATGCTCGGGCGCCTGGCCGGCGAGGCCATGCTGCGCGAGGGTGCGCAGCATCCGCTGGGCGCGGTCGCGCCGCTGCTGCGCGAGGCCGACCTCGCCGTCGCCAACCTCGAGTGCGCGATCTGCGAGCCGGGAGAGCGCTGGCACGGCGCACCGAAAGCCTTTTATTTTCGCGCGCCGCCGCTCGCCGGCGAGGCGCTGCGCGAGGCCGGTGTCAGGCTGGTGAGCCTGGCGAACAACCACATCCTCGACTACGACGTGCAGGGTTTGCTGGAGACCGTCCGCATCCTCGACGCCAACGGCATCCTCCACACGGGCGCCGGCGCCGACCTGGCGGCCGCATCGGCGCCGGTGATCGTCGAGCGCAAGGGCGTGCGGATCGGCATGGCCGCCTTCTGCGATCACCAGGACGATTTCGCCGCCACCCAAGACCACCCCGGCATGGCCTGGCTCGGCCTGCACGACGAGGCCGCTGCCGTCGACGCCTTCGCCCGCGCGCTGGCGCCGCTGCGTGCGGAAAGCGTGCGCTGGCCCATCCTGTCGCTGCACTGGGGGCCGAACATGGCGAGCGCGCCCGACCAGCGCCAGCGCCGTCTGGCCCGGGCCGCGATCGAGGTCGGCTGGAAGATCGTGTTCGGCCACAGCGCCCACGTATTCCAGGGCGTCGAGCTGTACGAAGGCTGCCCGATCCTGTATGCGGCCGGCGACCTGGTCGACGATTACGCCGTCGATCCGGGCTTTCGCAACGATCACCAGCTGCTGTTCGCGCTGGAGTTCGGAGACGACGCGCTGGAGCGGATCGTCATGCACCCGCTGTTCATCCGGCATTGCCGGGCGTTCCCGGCGAACAGCGCGCAGCGGACCTGGATCGCCGAGCGCATGCGTGAGCTGTGCGCGGCCCTCGGCACCACGGTCCAGGTCGAGGGCGACCGCCTGGCGATCTACTTGAGCACCACCCGCGAGACGACCGGAAAGTGGTCGGAGGGATAGCGCCTGTTGAAGGAGTCGCCCAGCACCGCGTACTTGAGGACGTCGAAGTGGCGGTCGACGAAGATGTAGTCGATCCTGTCGGTGGCAAGCCTGTCGATGTGAAAATCGTTGAAGGTGCCGGCCGGACCATAGGGCGGCGCCTTGCTGGCCTGGTAGGCGTCGCGCAGCGCGGTCGACATGGTGCGGATCTGCACCGTGTCCGGCGTCGAGTTGAAATCGCCGACGCAGATGGCCGGCTCGCCGTGGGCGATCTCGGCGATCTTCTTCAGCATCAGATCGGCCGAGGCGCGGCGGGCCTGCTCGCCCTCATGGTCGAAATGCACCGAGAAGACATACAGCACGCGCGAGCTGGCGCGGTCGCGCAGGCGCGCCCATGAGGCGAGGCGATGGCAGCACCTGGCGTCCCAGCCGAAAGAAGGTCGGCCGGGCGTTTCGCTGAGCCAGAAATCCCCCTTGTCCAGCAAGGCGAAACGGCTCTTGCGGAAGAAGATCGCCGAATGCTCGCCGGCGTCCTTGCCGTCGTCGCGGCCGACGCCGACATGCTCGAATTCGTCCATCTGCGCGAGGTCGGCGATCTGGCCGGACAAGCCTTCCTGGGTGCCGAGGATGTCGAACTCGTGGTAGCGGATCAGCGCCTTGACCATCTCCCTGCGGGCGGGCCAGGCATTGGGGCCGTCGCCGGGGTTGTCGTAGCGGAGGTTGTAGGTGGCGACATTGTAGGTGGCGACATTCAGCGGCGCCGAGGCCTGGGACGCCGCCCACGCGGCGGGCCCGCAGAGCATGGCGAGCAGCAAAAGGATGGTCTTCATACGGGAGAGTTAAGCACATCCTGCTGCCGATGGCGCGGGAATGGCCGGGCAGGGGCGCAGTTTATCGCCCTCCACTAAACGACAAAGCGGCCCCGCAGGGCCGCTTCTCACGTGAGCTTGATACCGCCGCTCAGCGCGGCAGTTCGGAAGAACCCATCAGGAACTCGTCCACGGCGCGCGCGCACTGGCGGCCTTCGCGGATCGCCCACACCACCAGCGACTGGCCGCGGCGCATGTCGCCGGCCGCGAACACCTTCGGTACCGTGGTCTGGTACGAGGTCTCGCCGTCGACCGTCGCACGGGCATTGCCGCGCGCATCCTTCTGCACGCTGAAGGCATCCAGCACCTGCTGCACCGGTGCGACGAAGCCCATGGCCAGCAGCACCAGGTCGGCCTTCAGCTCGAATTCGGTGTTCGGCACTTCGATCATCTTGCCGTCTTTCCACTCGACGCGGCAGGCGATGACCTTTTCGACCTTGCCGCCCTTGCCTTCGAAGCGCTTGGTGGCCACCGCGAAGTCGCGCTCGCAGCCTTCCTCGTGCGAGGACGAGGTGCGCAGCTTGGTCGGCCAGTAGGGCCAGACCAGCGGCTTGTTTTCAATCTCGGGCGGCATCGGCATCAGTTCGAACTGGGTGACGCTGGCGGCGCCGTGGCGGTTCGAGGTGCCGACGCAGTCGGAACCGGTGTCGCCGCCGCCGATCACGACCACGTGCTTGCCGGTGGCCTTGATCTGGTCCTTCACCTTGTCGCCGGCGTTCACGCGGTTCTGCTGCGGCAGGAAATCCATCGCGAAGTGCACGCCCTTCAGCTCGCGGCCCGGCACCGGCAGGTCGCGCGGCTGCTCGGCGCCGCCGGCCATGATGACGGCGTCGAAGTCCTTGACCAGGTCTTCCGGGAAGATGGTCTCGCGCGCCATATTGCTGACCGTGGTCGGGAAGTCCTTGCCGATCAGGGTGCTGGTGCGGAAGGTCACGCCTTCCGCCTGCATTTGCTCAACCCGGCGGTCGATCAGGCCCTTCTCCATCTTGAAGTCGGGGATGCCGTAGCGCAGCAGGCCGCCGATGCGGTCGCTCTTCTCGAACACGGTCACATCGTGGCCGACGCGCGCCAGCTGCTGGGCCGCGGCCAGGCCGGCGGGACCCGAGCCGACGATCGCGACCTTCTTGCCCGTCTTGAGGGCGGCCGGCTGCGGCACGATCCAGCCGTTTTCCCAGCCGGCGTCGGCGATCTTGCGCTCGATCGACTTGATGCCGACCGGCTCGTTGTTGATGCCCAGCGTGCAGGCGGCCTCGCAGGGTGCGGGGCAGATCCGGCCCGTGAATTCCGGGAAGTTGTTGGTCGAATGGAGGTTCTCGACGGCGTTGCGGTAGTTACCGTGATAGACCAGGTCGTTCCAGTCGGGGATCAGGTTGTTGACCGGGCAGCCCGTGTTACAGAAGGGGATGCCGCAATCCATGCAGCGCGCGCCCTGCACCTTGGCCTGCTCGTTGCTGAGCGTCAGCGTGAATTCCTTGTAGTTCTTCAGGCGCGCGGCGGGTTCCAGGTGGTCTTCTTCCTGGCGCTGAAATTCCATGAAGCCGGTGATTTTACCCACAATATTTTCCTTATCAATTCCGTCGATTCAGCCGTCGCCCCCGCGCAGGCGGGGGTCCAAGTTTGCACGCGTATCGTCAGCGCTCGCAGAACTTGGATTCCCGCCTTCGCGGGAACGACGGTATTCAGGCAGCCAACTCGATCTTGTCGTTCGCCTCTTCCATGCTGGAGTTGTGCATCTCCTCCAGCGCGCGCTTGTATTCGGTCGGGAAGACCTTCACGAACTTGCCGCGGCTGGCGGCCCAGTCGTCCAGCAGGTTGCGGGCGCGGGTGGAGCCGGTGTGCTTGAAGTGGCGTTCGATCAGGCGCTTCAGGATCGCTTCGTCCGACTCGCGCTCGCCGTTGCGGGTCTGGGCGTGCCAGGACGACTTGTCGCCCTGCTCCTTGGTGGACAGCACGCGCTCCAGGTTCACCATCGTCGTATTGCACTTCTGCTCGAACTCGCCCTTCGGGTCGTACACATAAGCCACGCCGCCCGACATGCCGGCTGCGAAGTTGYGGCCGGTGTCGCCCAGCACGACCACGGTACCGCCGGTCATGTATTCGCAGCCGTGGTCGCCCAGGCCTTCGACGATGGCCGTCGCGCCCGAGTTACGCACCGCGAAGCGTTCGCCGGCCACGCCGTTGAAGAAGGCTTCGCCGGCGATGGCGCCGTACAGCACCGTGTTGCCGACGATGATGTTGTCCACCGCCCAGCCGCGGAACTCGGTATTCGGACGCACGATGATGCGGCCGCCCGACAGGCCTTTACCCACGTAGTCGTTGCCCTCGCCCACCAGGTCGATCGTGATGCCGGCCGCCAGGAAGGCCGCGGCCGACTGGCCCGCCGTGCCCTGCAGCTGGATGTGGATGGTGTCGTCCGGCAGGCCGGCATGGCCGTAGCGCTTGGCGACTTCACCCGACAGCATGGTGCCGACCGTGCGGTTGACGTTGCGCACCGGCGAGATGAAGGACACGCGCTCGCCACGCTCCAGCGCCGGCTTGGCCTGGGCGATCAGCTTGTGGTCCAGTGCCTTGTCCAGGCCGTGGTCCTGGCCTTCGCTGTGCAGCAGGGCCTGCGGGCTGGCGGCCTTCGGCTGGTAGAAGATGTTGCTGAAGTCCAGGCCCTGCGCCTTCCAGTGCGTGATGGCGCGGTTCTGGTCGAGCAGGTCGGCGCGGCCGATCAGCTCGTCGTAGGTGCGGATGCCCAGCTGGGCCATGATCTGGCGCGCTTCCTCGGCGACGAAGAAGAAGTAGTTGACCACGTGTTCCGGCTTGCCCTGGAACTTGGCGCGCAGCTCCGGATCCTGGGTTGCCACGCCCACCGGGCAGGTATTCAGGTGACACTTGCGCATCATGATGCAGCCTTCGACCACCAGCGGCGCGGTGGCGAAGCCGATTTCGTCGGCGCCCAGCAGGGCGGCGATGACGACGTCGCGGCCGGTGCGCATCTGGCCGTCGGCCTGCACGCGGATGCGGCTGCGCAGGCCGTTCAGCACCAGGGTCTGCTGGGTCTCGGCGAGGCCCAGTTCCCACGGCGTGCCGGCATGCTTCACCGACGACAGCGGCGAGGCGCCGGTGCCGCCGTCATGGCCGGCGACCACCACGTGGTCGGCCTTGGCCTTCGAGACGCCGGCGGCGACGGTGCCGATGCCGACTTCCGACACCAGCTTCACCGAGATCGACGCGTTCGGGTTGGCGTTCTTCAGGTCGTGGATCAACTGGGCCAGGTCTTCGATCGAGTAGATGTCGTGGTGCGGCGGCGGCGAGATCAGGCCGACACCCGGCACCGACACGCGCAGCGACGCGATGTACTCGGACACCTTGTGGCCCGGCAGCTGGCCGCCCTCGCCCGGCTTGGCGCCTTGCGCCATCTTGATCTGGATCTGGTCGGCCGAGGCCAGGTACTCGGCGCTGACGCCGAAGCGGCCCGATGCCACCTGCTTGATCTTCGAGCGCAGCGAATCGCCTTCCTGCAGCGGGATGTCGGCAACCACGCGGTCCGAGCCCAGGATCGAGGCCAGGGTCTCGCCCTTGGCGATCTTGATGCCCTTGAACTCGCCCTTGTAGCGGCGCGGATCTTCGCCGCCTTCGCCGGTATTGCTCGTAGCGGCGCGGATCTTCGCCGCCTTCGCCGGTATTGCTC
>NZ_JBFTMX010000027.1:0-71983 GCF_056397205.1 Massilia sp. 05N420 | reverse complement strand
CCACCCAGCAGGAGGGCGGCAAATGAACACCACACGAGAAATCCGACCTGTCGATATGCAGCAGGTTATCGAATTCCTGCGTAAAAACCTGGGCCTCGAAGTGGAAAGCGAAAGCCACTACACCGGCGACATGGACGGCAGCGGAAGCCTGTACAGCACCAGCCACACGGTAAAGCTCGTGCTCGACGGCGAAACCATCAGCTCAATCAGTCTCTAAAGGATAATCCCATGACCAATAACCAGAACCAAGGCGCGAGCATTAAAGCCGAGCGCGAAGAATACAGTGCCTTCAGGGCGTGGTGGCAGGACCACCTCCATGAAGAGGGCAGTTTGCACCCCGAGATCTTCGGCTTCGAGATCTGGAAAGCCGCCCGCCGCACCCCTGCTGCCGCTGCCGGTGCTGGAGAGCTGCCGCCGCTGCCGGAGCCTACCTGTGAAAATGATAATGGGTACATCGTAGTCAGCTATACGAATGAGCAGATGCAGGACTACGCCCGCGCCGCTATCGCAGTTGATCGCGCACAGCGTCAGGCCGCGCATACCGCCGAAATGGCGCAGTGGGCGCTCGACAACGGGCTGAACGTCCCGCCGCAGTGGAATGGTACCGTAACTGATTACGGTACCCCTACGGCCGCGCCAGCCAGCGCACAGCCCGCCGATCCGTGGCATGACGCAGTTTTGGCAGAGTGCATGCGCGTCGAGAGTTGCTATAACGCGGCTGATCCCGCCAAGACGATTAAGGAACTAATCGACTGGCACGCGCAGGAAGCCGCTGGCGTCGCGGAAACGATTAAGGTGCAGGCTGATAACTATATGCGGCTGACGTGTGGCGCACAGCCCGACCAGCGGGAGAGCGCAGCCGAGGGCGAGCCAGAACGCGATCCGCTCTACGAAAAGGCCGTGCAGGTTGTCCGCGCCCACAATCGTGCATCGCTGTCACTGGTGCAGCGGACTCTGGTGCTCGGCTACAACCGCACTGCGCGGCTGTTTGAGGCGATGGAGAAGGAAGGCGTTGTCTCGGCATGCGATGCAAACGGACACAGGACCGTGCTCGCCGCAGCTCCGTCCTTGGCAATAGATTAAAAGGAAGTGAAATGGATGAAATGTTTCTGGACGACGACGAGCTTAAGAGCATGACGCACCGGGTTCAGCGGGCGGCCCAGGCCAAGATGCTACGATCAATGGGAATAGCATTCAAGCAACGCGCTGATGGCTCCCTTGCCGTGCTCCGTTCTCACGTAGAAAGGGAATTCGGCGCAAGTGAAGTGCGTAAGCCGAAGGCTAAGGACTTTCAACCGAACTGGAGTGGGCTGAATGCCTAGGAAGCGCAACAAGGAGAACGTCGGGTTGCCGGCGCGCTGGAAGATGGAGCATGGCGCCGTCTATTACCAGGTGCCTCCGGGGCTTGAAGATCGCTGGGACGGAAAGAAGAAGTTCCGCCTCGGCGCCACCTTGCCTGATGCGTACAAGGAGTGGGCGAAGCGCCTGGAGTCAGTCGACCAGGCCAAGACAATCGGCGCCCTGCTCGACCGCTACGCACTTGAGGTCGTGCCGACCAAGGGCGCTCGGACTCAAGTGGAGAACCAGCGGGCGATCCGGAACCTCCGGGCCGTATTCGGCGCAGCGCCGCTTACCTGGATCCGGCCGCAACATGTCTACCAGTACGCCGACAAGAGGAAGGCAACGCCGGTGGCGGCTAATCGGGCGATCGACGTCCTGTCGCATGCATTCACGATGGCGGTTAAGTGGGGGTATATCGACCGCCACCCGTTTAAGGGTGAAGTCCGCCTGGACGGAGAAAAGCCGCGAGATCGCTACGTCGAGGACTGGGAGCTGATCGAGGTTCTGTCACTCGACAGCAAACGGAAGAAGGGCAGCGTGCTCGTCCTGCAGGCATACATCCGGATCAAGCTGCTGACCGGCTTGCGTCGCGGAGACCTGCTGCGCCTGAAGTGCGCCAGCCTAGACGACGAAGACGGGATTCACGTTACTCCGAGCAAGACACAGGGTAGTAGCGGCAAGCGGCTCATCATCGAGTGGTCGCCAGAGTTGCGCGAGGCGATCGCCGCGGCCAAGGCAGTACGCCCCGTCGATATCTCACCCTGGCTGTTCTGCACCCGGAAGGGTGAAGGTTACATTGACGAGGAAAAGGGAACGGCGAGTGGCTGGGACTCGATGTGGCAGCGCTTCATGGAGCGCATCCTGGCAGAGACCAAGGTCAAGGACAGGTTCACCGAGCATGACTTACGCGCCAAGTGTGCGAGCGATGCCGAGAGCTTGGAACATGCGCGCGCCCTACTCGCACACGCCGACAGCCAGCTCACACAGCGCGTCTATCGCCGCCGGCCGGAGCGAGTAAAGCCTGGAACGATCAAATTTGAGAAGAAGGCTTGAACATGCCACGCCCAAGAAATCCGGAAAATGACGGTTTGCCTAATCGTTGGCGGCGCAGCCGCGGCGCCATCTATTACCAAATCCCGAAGGAACAGCAGCATTTATGGGGAGGAAAGCAGCAAGTCAAACTCGGGCGCACACTCGAGGAGGCAGAAGCGACCTATCAGTCTATGGTCGACAAGCCAGACCCCATTGAAATATGCAAGCTCCGCAATGACGTGAGTGCTAAGGTCGTAAGCAAGAACCGCTGGGCGCAGTTGCATCATTATGACGATTCATGCGGCATCCCGATTGGCTTCTTGCAAGGCATTTATACCAGCTCGCGCACAGGAGCCGCTTTGCGCGGCTATGGTTTTGATCTAATCCCAGCCGACATGGTCATGCTTGCCATGCGCGCACAAGGACGGTGCGAGCTGTCCGGGATCGCTTGGGACTTTAGTAGTAGATCGCTTAGAGGAAAGCGCCCTTGGGCTCCAAGCCTAGATCGTATCGACTCGCTAGAAGGCTATAGCCTGGCAAACTGCCGCCTTGTCGCAGTTGCCGTCAATATTGCTCTCAGTGACTTTGGGGAAGAAATCTTACGGAAGATTGCTGTCGGAATAGCATCGAAATCTAAGATTGAATAGCGCAATCAACACACATAGCGCAATGCCGAATATTTAGGCAATTGCCGATGCTCGTAAGCCCATGAATATATTGAAAATCTTGGCCTGCCCAGCTGGGTTCGAACCAGCGACCCTCAGCTTAGAAGGCTGATGCTCTATCCAACTGAGCTATGGGCAGATGACGGACAGCTTAACTGTCCAGAGGAAATGAAAACGGGCCGTCGAGGACAGCCCGCATTCGAAACGGTGGTCGGAGTACAAGGATTCGAACCTTGGACCCCCTGCTCCCAAAGCAGGTGCGCTACCGGGCTGCGCTACACTCCGATGGGGACGATCATACCCCGCCGGCCCGGAGGCGTCAATGTAAGAGGCTTTGCCTGCATGCAGGCAAAACTTTCCTTCAGGCTTAGACTTCGAAACGCGCGGCGATGCGCTTGGCCATGCTCTCGGCCAGTTCGGCGCTCTTGGCCTCGACCATCACGCGCACCAGGGGTTCGGTACCGGACGGACGGATCAGCACACGGCCGCGGTCGCCGAGTTCGCGCTCGACGGCTTCCTTCTCGCCGACGATCGCATTGTGCTTGGTCCAGTCGAAGCCCGGCTGCACGCGCACATTGATCAGGGTCTGCGGGAACAGCACCAGCTCCTTGCAGCAATCGGCCAGGCTCTGGTTGCCGCGCTTGAGCGCCGACAGCACCTGCAGTGCCGAGACGATGCCGTCGCCGGTCGAGTGCTTGTCCAGGGCCAGCAGGTGGCCGGAGCCTTCGCCGCCGAACAGCCAGCCCTTCTCCTTCATCATTTCCAGCACGTAGCGGTCGCCGACCTTGGCGCGCGCGAAGCCCACGCCCATTTCCTTGAAGGCGACTTCGAGCGCCATATTCGTCATCAGGGTGCCGACCGCGCCCTCGACCTTGCCGGTCGCCATGCGCGCGCGCACCATCACGTACAGCAGCTCGTCGCCGTTGTACAGGCGGCCGTTGGCGTCGCACATGATCAGGCGGTCGGCATCGCCGTCCAGCGCGATGCCGAGGTCGGCCTTGTGCTCGACGACGGCCCGGGCCATCGCCTTGGGCGCGGTGGCGCCGACGCCGTCATTGATGTTGAAGCCGTCCGGCTTGGTGCCCAGCTCGATCACCTCGGCGCCCAGTTCGTGGAAGACGTGGGGGGCGATGGCGTAGGCGGCGCCGTGGGCGCAGTCGACCACGATCTTCAGGCCGCGCAGGTCCAGCTCGCTCGGGAAGCTGCCCTTGCAGAATTCGATGTAACGACCCTGGGCGTCGCGCAGGCGGGTCGCGCGGCCGAGCTTCTCGGACGAAACGCAGCCCATCGGCTGGTCGATCGCTTCCTCGATCTCGAGTTCGACGGCGTCCGGCAGCTTGGTGCCGTGCTCGGAGAAGAACTTGATGCCGTTGTCCTGGAAGGGGTTGTGCGAGGCCGAGATCACGACACCGGCCTGCAGGCGCAGTGCGCGGGTCAGGTAGGCGATCGCCGGGGTCGGCATCGGGCCGGCCAGCATCACGTCGACGCCGGCAGCCGAGAAGCCCGCTTCCAGCGCGGCTTCCAGCAGATAACCGGAAATGCGGGTGTCCTTGCCGATCAGCACGGTCGGACGTCCGCCGGCGCCGGTGCTGCCCTTGGCCAGCACCTTGCCCGCGGCATAGCCGAGCCGCATCACGAAATCGGGGGTGATGGGCGCGACGCCCACCAGGCCGCGTACACCGTCGGTACCAAAATATTTACGTGCCATATTATTCTCTTCTATTCGGTTGGCGGTTCAGTGGTCGGCGAAGGTGGCGTTCCACACCCTGATCGCATCCACCGTCTCTGCCACATCATGGACCCGCACGATGCGGGCGCCCTGTGCTACCGCAGCCAACGCACCACCGAGGCTGCCTGCCAGGCGCTGCTCGACGGGGCGCCCGGTCAGCGCACCGATCATCGACTTGCGCGACAGGCCGGCCAATACAGGAAGGCCCAGTTCGTGCTCCATGCGCTTGATACTACGAAGCAAGGCGACATTATGCTCGACAGTCTTCCCAAAGCCAAATCCGGGATCAATCGTGACGCGCTCCCGCGCAACACCTGCGGCCTCCAGGGCCTCGACGCGCTCGCGCAGGAAGGCGATCACCTCCGCTACCACATCATGGTAAACCGGCTGGGCCTGCATGTCCTGGGGCGTGCCCTGCATATGCATGATGCATAAACCGCAATCGCTGTCCGCCACCGCTTCGATCGCGCCCGGCGCCCTGAAGGCATTGATGTCGTTGATCATGTCGGCGCCGGCGATGATGGCTTCGCGCATCACTTCCGGCTTGCAGGTGTCGATCGACAGCGCATAGCCGAGCTCGCGCAGCGCGAAGATGGCCGGCATCACGCGCGCCAGTTCTTCCTGCACCGGCACGCTGGGCGAGCCGGGACGGGTCGATTCGCCGCCGATGTCGATGATGTCGACGCCGTCCTTGATCATCTGCTCGGCCCGCTCCATGGCGAATTCGAGAGACTGGTAGCGGCCGCCGTCGGAGAAGGAATCGGGGGTGACGTTGAGGATGCCCATCACCAGCGGGCGCTGGGCGAGATCGAAGCCGAAACGGCCACATTGCAGATACTGACGCATGATGAAAAAGATAATCGTGAACAGAAAAAAAGACACCCCGCAGGGTGCCTTTTATGAGAGATCGGCTGGCGCTCAGGCCGGTGCCGGGGCGTTGGTCGCCACGCCGCCGGAATCGCCGCCGCTCGACGGACGCTTGGTCAGCTGGACCGACTTCGGCGGGGTCGGCTCGCGGCCGGCCATGATGTCGTTGATCTGCTCGGCGTCGATGGTTTCCCACTCGAGCAGGGCCTTGGTCATCATTTCGACCTTGTCGCGGTTCTCTTCCAGCAGGCGGCGGGCCAGCGCGTACTGCGAGTCCAGGATGGCGCGGATCTCGGCGTCCACCTTCTGCTGGGTCGCCTCGGAGATGGTCTTGACCGAGCCGCCGAAGAAGCCTTCGTTCGCATCGTCTTCGTAGACCATCACGCCCATGCTTTCCGACATGCCGAAGCGGGTGACCATCGAGCGGGCCAGCTTGGTGGCGCGGGCGAAGTCGTTCGAGGCGCCGGTCGACATCTGGCCGACGAAGATCTCCTCGGCGATACGGCCGCCGAACAGGATCGAGATTTCTTCCAGCATCTTGTCCTTGTAACCGGACAGGCTGTCGTGTTCCGGCAGCTGCCAGGTCAGGCCCAGGGCATAGCCTCGCGGCATGATCGTGACCTTGTGCACCGGATCGGCCTTCGGCAGCAGCTTGGCGATCACCGCGTGGCCGGACTCGTGGTAGGCCGTGTTGCGGCGCTCTTCCTCGCGCATGACCATGGACTTGCGTTCCGGGCCCATGAAGATCTTGTCCTTGGCGTCCTCGAAGTCGCTCATCTCGACCAGGCGCTTGCTGCGGCGCGCGGCGAACAGGGCAGCTTCGTTGACCAGGTTGGCCAGGTCGGCGCCGGAGAAGCCCGGGGTGCCGCGGGCCAGGATGTCGGCCTTCACGTCGGTGCCGATCGGCACTTTACGCATGTGAACGTTCAGGATCTGCTCGCGGCCGCGGATGTCCGGCAGGCCCACCATCACCTGGCGGTCGAAACGGCCCGGACGCAGCAGCGCCTTGTCCAGCACGTCGGCGCGGTTGGTCGCGGCGATCACGATCACGCCCGAGGAGGCTTCAAAGCCGTCCATCTCGACCAGGAGCTGGTTCAGGGTCTGTTCGCGTTCGTCGTTACCGCCGCCCATGCCGGCGCCGCGATGGCGGCCGACGGCGTCGATCTCGTCGATGAAGATGATGCAGGGCGAGTGCTTCTTGGCGTTCTCGAACATGTCGCGGACGCGGCTCGCACCGACGCCGACGAACATCTCGACGAAGTCGGAACCCGAGATCGAGAAGAACGGCACTTTCGCTTCGCCGGCGATGGCGCGCGCCAGCAGGGTCTTGCCGGTACCCGGGGGGCCGACCATCAGCACGCCGCGCGGGATGCGGCCGCCCAGTTTCTGGAACTTGGTCGGGTCCTTCAGGAAGTCGACGATCTCGGCGACTTCTTCCTTGGCTTCGTCGCAGCCGGCGACGTCGGCGAAGGTGACGGTGTTGTTCGTTTCATCCATCATGCGCGCCTTCGACTTGCCGAACGAGAAAGCCCCGCCCTTGCCGCCGCCCTGCATCTGGCGCATGAAGAAGACCCAGACGCCGATCAGCAACAGCATCGGGAACCAGGAAATGAAGACTTGTTGCAGGAAAGACGGCTCTTCCGGCGGTTTGACGTCGAAGTGCACGTTGTTGTCGCGCAGGTCRCCGATCAGGCCGCGGTCCAGCATGGTCGCGGTGGTGCGGACCTTGGTGTCGTCCTGGCGGGTGGCGGTGATGCTCGATCCCTCGATCGTGACATCCTTGATCTTTTTCGCCTTCACGTCATCGAGCAGCTCGGAATAAGCGATCGTCTTGCTGCCGCCCGCGACGCTGTGGTTGTCGAACTGCTTGAACAGCATGAACAACAGCAGCGCGACCACCACCCAGATGGCGGATTTGGAAAACATATTATTCACGAAAACTCCTCTGATGCGGACGCATCTTTTCCCATGTTTCAAACGCGGATTTTACCGCAATAAGCGGGCGGTGCCACGCACGCCCGCCCGTGAAGCCCGCTTTGAAGCTTTATCCCGTCACTATAACGGTTTTTTATTTCCGACGCGCACGAATAAGCATATCTCTGCCCGTCATGATGGCGTCAGCGGCTTCACCAAGCTCACCATCCGTGGCTGATGTGCGGTGTCAATCCCGGAAATCAAGGGTGAAATCGGGAATTAATTCTTGAGACCGCGCCCCAGCAGGAAGATTTCCGAGGATTTATCGCGGCTGGCCTTTGGCTTGATCTGTTTGACCACCTTGAATTCCTTGCGGAAGAGCTCGAGGATTTGCGTGAACCCCATGTCCTTAAAACATTTTACTAACAATGCGCCGGACGGCTTGAGGTGCGCTTGAGAAAACTCAATAGCGATTTCGATCAAATGCTCCATACGCGCCGCATCCGCCGACGGAATCCCGGACAGGTTCGGCGCCATGTCGGACAGCACCAGGTCGACCTGGCGGCCTTCCAGCACCCCGGCCAGCTGGTCGAGCACCTCTTCCTCGCGGAAGTCGCCCTGGATGAAGTGCATGTCGGCGATCGGCTCCATCGGCAGCATGTCCAGGCCGATCATGGTGCCCTTGATGCCGCCGTCCTCGCCGCCGGCCAGCTTGCGCCGCGTGTACTGGCCCCAGCTGCCGGGCGTGCAGCCGAGGTCGACGATCACCTGGCCGGGCTTGATCAGCTTTTCGGCCTCGTCGATCTCTTTCAGCTTGTAGGCTGCACGCGCACGGTAACCCTCTTTCTGTGCCAATTTGACATACGGGTCGTTAATGTGGTCGTGTATCCAGTTTTTATTGAATTTGTTCTTGGCCATTGGCGTAAAATACTGCTTTTATCAGGTACATCAAAAAAGAACCATTATGATCAAACTTACACCGGCCGAGCGCTCAGCCCTTCGTGCTGAAGCCCACGGGCTCAATCCCGTCGTCATGATCGGCGAAGCCGGCCTGACCGAGGCCGTCATGAAAGAAATCTCGTCCAGCCTGGACGCACACGGCCTGATCAAGGTACGTGTGTTCGGCGACGACCGCGAGGAACGCGTCGCCATCTACGAACGGATCAGCGAAGAACTGGACGCGGCGCCCGTGCAGCATATCGGCAAGCTGCTGGTCCTGTATCGTCCGAAGAAGGAAGCGGTCAAGGAACGCTCGACCAAGGCCGGCAAGGGCATGCGCGAAGTCACCATCGTCAAGCCGAGCCCGAGCGGCACCAAGAAGCCGAGCGTCACCAAGGTCCTGCTCAAGGGTAACGAGCGCGTGACCCAGGGCGGCAACATCAAGCGCGTCAAGCCGCGCCAGGCCAGCACCAAGAAAACCGCACTGAAGTAATACAAACCGGGCCAGTCCCGGTTTTTTTACACCCTACCTCGATTTCACGACCAGCACGGCACCCAGCACGCTCTCGACCAGGTAGCACAACTGGGACACCCCATGCAGCGCCGCGAACGTACCCCACTGCGGCGACGCCCTCACCCCGGCCGGGCCGGCCGACTCGCGGATCGCCGCCATCGCCGGCTGCAGCCCGAGATAGACGACCAGGCTGCAGGCCAGCATCCCGCCGATGCACCAGAACAGCCAGCGGCGCCGCTTCGCATCGAGGTCGGCGGAGCGCCAGGCCAGCACGGCCAGCAGCAGCGCCAGCACGATCGAGAGCCAGGCCTCGCGCGTCAGCATCATGCCCACCACCGAGCCCGCCTGCGTGCTGTCCAGCACCGCGAAGGCGCTCGGCGCGGCCAGATAGCTGACGCCCCACACGCTGCCGGCCCACAGGGCGGCGAGCAACAGCCGGGCGTTGGCGACCTGCGCGTCTGCGGCGGCGGCTTTCACGTCAGACGTAGCGGACTTCGAGGATCTCGTATTCGCGCGGACCGGACGGGGCCTGCACTTCGACCACGTCGCCGGCGTACTTGCCGATCAGGGCGCGCGCGATCGGCGAGGTCACCGACACCTTGCTCAGCTTGAGGTCGGCTTCATCGATGCCGACGATCTGGTAGGTCACTTTCTGGCCTTCCTCGAGGTCTTCGAGGTCGACGGTCGAGGCGAACACCACGCGGCCTTCGGCGTCGAGGGTGGCCGGGTCGATGATCTGGGCCGTGGACAGCTTCGCCTCCAGTTCCGCGATGCGGCCCTCGACGAAGGCCTGGCGCTCCTTGGCGGCATCGTATTCGGCGTTTTCGGACAGGTCACCATGCGAACGCGCCTCGGCGATCGCATCGATCACATTGCGGCGCTCCTTGGTCTTGAGCTGGTGCAGCTCCTCCTTCAGGAGTTCGGCGCCGTGTTTGGTCAATGGAGTATTCATGATTATCCGTCGAAAGACAAAAGTAAAACCACAGAGTCACACGGCGCCAGCCGCGCGAACTCTGTGGTTATCGGTACTGCTCTTGATGCTTAGTTTAAGGTTTTATGCAGGCCTTGTAAATCATAGACCCGCAACTCGTCGAGGTGACTCATGCCCTGCACCGCCGCTTCGGCGCCGGCGATGGTCGTGTAGGTCACGACACGCGCCTGCAGTGCCGAGGTACGGATGGTGCGCGAATCGTTGATCGCGCTGCGCTTTTCCTCGACCGTGTTCACCACCATCGCAATCTCGTGATTCTTGATCATGTCGACGATGTGCGGACGTCCTTCCAGCACCTTGTTGACCGCGGTGACCGGGATGCCGGCGGCGGAGATGACCGCCGCGGTGCCCTTGGTGGCCACCAGCGAGAAGCCCAGCGCCACCAGGTCGCGCGCCACGGCCACGGTGCGCGGCTTGTCGGAACCCTTCACCGACAGGAACACGCGGCCCGAGGTCGGCAGGTTGACGCTGGCCGCCAGCTGCGACTTCACGAAGGCTTCGCCAAAGGTCATGCCCACGCCCATCACTTCGCCGGTCGACTTCATTTCCGGGCCGAGGATGGTGTCCACGCCCGGGAATTTCACGAACGGGAACACGGCTTCCTTGACGCTGTAGAACGGCGGGACGACCTCTTTCGTCACGCCCTGCTGGGCCAGGGTCTKGCCCRCCATGCAGCGCGCSGCGATCTTGGCCAGCTGCAGGCCGGTCGCCTTCGAGACGAAAGGCACGGTACGCGAAGCGCGCGGGTTCACTTCCAGCACATACACGGTGTCCTGGACCTTGCCGTCCACTTCGGCGCGCTGGATCGCGAACTGCACGTTCATCAGGCCGACCACGTTCAGGGCCTTGGCCATCAGCGAGGTCTGGCGCTTCAGCTCATCGATGGTCTCCTGCGACAGCGAGTACGGCGGCAGCGAGCAGGCSGAGTCGCCCGAGTGCACGCCGGCCTGTTCGATGTGTTCCATCACGCCGCCGATGAAGGTGGTCTCGCCGTCCGAGATGCAATCCACATCCACTTCGATCGCGTCGTTCAGGAATCGGTCCAGCAGCACCGGCGAATCGTTCGACACCTTGACGGCCTCGCGCATGTAGCGCTCGAGGTCGCGCTGCTCGTGGACGATCTCCATCGCGCGGCCGCCCAGCACGTAGGACGGGCGCACCACCAGCGGGTAACCGATCTCGGTGGCCAGCTTCAGCGCCTCTTCCTCGGTGCGCGCGGTGCGGTTCGGCGGCTGGCGCAGGCCCAGCTTCTGCAGCAGCTGCTGGAAGCGCTCGCGGTCCTCGGCGGCGTCGATCATGTCCGGCGAGGTGCCGATGATGGGCACGCCGTTGGCTTCGAGGTCCAGCGCCAGCTTCAGCGGGGTCTGGCCGCCGTACTGGACGATCACGCCTTCCGGCTTCTCGAGGTCGACGATTTCCAGCACGTCTTCCAGGGTCAGCGATTCGAAGTACAGGCGGTCCGAGGTATCGTAGTCGGTCGACACGGTCTCCGGATTGCAGTTGACCATGATGGTCTCGTAGCCGTCTTCGCGCATGGCGAGCGCCGCGTGCACGCAGCAGTAGTCGAACTCGATGCCCTGGCCGATCCGGTTCGGGCCGCCGCCCAGCACCATGATCTTCTTCTTGTCGGTCGGGTTCGACTCGCACTCTTCGTCATAGGTCGAGTACATGTAGGCGGTGTTGGTCGCGAACTCGCCGGCGCAGGTGTCGACGCGCTTGTAGACCGGACGAATGCCCAGCGCGTGACGGCGCTCGCGCACGGCTTGCGGCGTGGTCTGCATCAGGAAGGCCAGGCGGCGGTCCGAGAAGCCTTTCTGCTTCAGCTTGTACAGGGTCGGCTTGTCCAGGCTTTCCAGCGTCTGGTGATCCAGCCACAGCTCGATGTCGACGATTTCCTTGATCTGGATGAGGAACCACGGATCGATCTTGGTCAGCGCATGCACTTCTTCCAGGGTGAAGCCCTGGGCGAAGGCGTCGCCCACGTACCAGATGCGTTCCGGACCCGGCTCGCCCAGTTCTTCCTCGATCTTCTCGCGGTCACGGGTCTTTTCGTTCAGGCCGTCGACGCCGACTTCCAGTCCGCGCAGGGCCTTCTGGAAGGATTCCTGGAAGGTGCGGCCGATCGCCATGACTTCGCCGACCGATTTCATCTGGGTGGTCAGGTGCTTGTCCGCTGCCGGGAATTTCTCGAAGGTGAAGCGCGGGATCTTGGTGACCACGTAGTCGATCGAAGGCTCGAACGAGGCCGGGGTCRSGCCGCCGGTGATKTCGTTGCGCAGTTCGTCGAGCGTGAAACCAACCGCGAGCTTCGCCGCAATTTTTGCAATGGGGAAGCCGGTCGCTTTCGACGCCAATGCCGACGAACGCGACACGCGCGGGTTCATCTCGATCACGATCATGCGGCCGTCGGCCGGGTTGATCGAGAACTGCACGTTCGAGCCGCCGGTGTCGACGCCGATCTCGCGCAGCACGTTGATCGACGCGTTGCGCATGATCTGGTATTCCTTGTCGGTCAGCGTCTGCGCCGGCGCGACGGTGATCGAGTCGCCGGTGTGCACGCCCATCGGATCCAGGTTCTCGATCGAGCACACGATGATGCAGTTGTCGGCCTTGTCGCGCACGACTTCCATCTCGTACTCTTTCCAGCCCAGCAGCGATTCCTCGATCAGCAGCTCGCTGGTCGGCGAGGCTTCCAGGCCGCGCTTGCAGATCGCTTCGAATTCTTCTTCGTTGTAGGCGATGCCGCCGCCCGAACCGCCCATGGTGAAGGACGGACGGATGATGACCGGGAAGCCCAGCTCGCGCTGCGCGGCGCGCGATTCGTCCATCGAGTGGGCGATGTAGGAACGTGCGGAGCCCAGGCCGATCTTGGTCATCGCATCCTTGAACTTGGCGCGGTCCTCGGCCTTGTCGATCGCTTCCGGCGAGGCGCCGATCAGCTCGACCTTGTACTTGTCCAGCACGCCGTTGCGGTGCAGGTCGAGCGCGCAGTTCAGCGCGGTCTGGCCGCCCATGGTCGGCAGGATCGCGTCGGGACGTTCCTTCTCGATGATGCGCTCGACCGCCTTCCAGGTGATCGGCTCGATGTAGGTGACGTCGGCCGTTTCCGGGTCGGTCATGATGGTCGCCGGGTTCGAGTTGACCAGGATGACCTTGTAGCCTTCTTCGCGCAGGGCCTTGCAGGCCTGGGCGCCGGAGTAATCGAACTCCACCGCCTGGCCGATCACGATCGGACCGGCGCCAATGATCAGGATAGATTTAATGTCGGAACGCTTTGGCATTTACTTCTTCTCCTGAACTTGAGCTTGAGCTTGCATGAGGCTGATGAAACGGTCGAACAGATACGAAACATCGGTCGGGCCGGGCGAGGCTTCCGGGTGGCCCTGGAAGCAGAAGGCCGGCTTGTCGGTGCGCTCGAAGCCCTGCAGCGAGCCGTCGAACAGCGAGACGTGGGTCACGCGGCAGTTGGCCGGCAGCGTGGTGGAGTCCACCGCGAAGCCATGGTTCTGCGAGGTGATCAGGACCTTCTTCGAATCGAGGTCCTGCACCGGATGGTTGGCGCCGTGGTGGCCGAACTTCATCTTGACGGTCTTGGCGCCCGAGGCCAGCGCCATGATCTGGTGGCCGAGGCAGATGCCGAATGTCGGGATGCCGGAATCGATCACCTGCTTGGCCGCCTCGATCGCGTAGTCGCAGGCGGCCGGGTCGCCGGGGCCGTTGGCCAGGAAGATGCCGTCCGGGTTCAGCGCCAGCGCTTCCGCGGCGGTGGCTTGCGCCGGCAGCACGGTGACGCGGCAGCCGCGTTCGGCCAGCATGCGCAGGATGTTGCGCTTGACGCCGTAGTCGAAGGCGACCACGTGGAATTGCGGCTTGTCCTGCTTGCCGAAGCCCTGGCCCAGCTTCCACTCGGTCTCGGTGAATTCATACGGCTCCTTGACCGACACGACCTTGGCCAGGTCCATGCCGTTCAGGCCCGGGAAGGAACGCGCCAGTTCGAGCGCCTGGGCTTCCGACGGTTCCACGCCCTGCTGGGCGGTCAGGATGGCGCCGTTCTGGGCCCCCTTCTCGCGCAGGATGCGGGTCAGCTTGCGCGTGTCGATGCCGGCGATGGCGACCACGTTTTCCTGCTTCAGGTAGTCCGCCAGCGATTGGGTCGAGCGGAAGTTCGACGCCAGCAGCGGCAGGTCGCGGATGATGAGGCCGGCGGCGTGCACTTTCGAGGCCTCCACGTCGGCCGGGTTCACGCCCTGGTTGCCGATGTGCGGGTACGTCAGGGTGACGATCTGACGCGAATAGCTGGGGTCGGTAAGGATCTCCTGGTAGCCCGTGATCGCGGTGTTGAACACCACTTCACCGGTCGTGTGACCGATGGCTCCGATCGAATATCCTTTGAAAATGGTTCCGTCTGCGAGGGCCAGGATGGCTGGAACGGCTGGGCCAGAAAAAAATGGCGGCAAGGGCAACTCTCCAAGAAGGTTGCCGTAGCTGCGCCACGTCAGACTGACCTTCGGGTACGCCGCGACGATAGGTCTACCGTGGGCGCGAGGTCTACAGAATGATGATGTAAGTGGGTATGCGCTACGGCAGGTGAGTGATGGATAAACTTCCGAATTATAGCGCGAATCCGCCTATCCGGCAATCGTCCATCCCTGCACCCGCCTGCCGTTCCCCTTAGGAAATTACAGACCCAGGGCGGCGATGCCGGCCTTGGCGATCTGCGCATCCTCGGTCGATTTCACGCCCGAGACGCCGACCGCGCCGACGGTGCGGCCGTCGACCACGATGGGCACGCCGCCTTCCAGCATGCCCTGCAGTTCCGGTGCGCTCAGGAAGGACACGCGGCCGTTGTTGATCATGTCTTCATAGATCTTCGATTCGCGGCAGCCGAGGGCGGCGGTCTTGGCCTTCTGCGGCGCGATGTAGGACGAGATCGGGGCGGTACCGTCCATGCGCTGCAGCCACAGCAGGTGGCCGCCGTCGTCGACGATCGAGATCACGACGTTCCATTTATTGGTGACGGCTTCCTGCTCGGCGGCGGCGGCGATCTTCTTGGCGTCTTCGAGGGTCAGAACTGGCTTGGTTTGCATCGTGTCTTCCTTGTTGTCGTGGTGATGAATTCTTCAGGGGGCCGGGGTCAGCTGCATGGCCTTGAGCCTGGCCTTCAGCTGCGGCATGACGCTTGCTGCGGCCTGTTCGCCGGCCAGCACCGCCAGGTTCCGGCCGTTGAAGTCGGCGCTGCCCATCGCGCCCAGCGCCGGCGTGATGACGACGTCGGCTTCCTTCAGCTCGTGCTGGTTGAGGCGCTGGCCCATGATGGTAAAGGTCTGCATCAGGACGTCAAGCGAGCTGGCCGTGGCCTGGGCCTCGGTCGCGCTCGAGATGTTGACGGCGATGATGAACTCGGCGCCCATCTCCTTGGCGAAGCGCACCGGCACCGGCGCCACCAGGCCGCCGTCGACATAGGTCTTGCCGGCGATGCTGACGGGCTGGAACACGCTCGGCACGGCCGAGGAGGCGCGCACCGCCATGCCGGTGTTCCCGCGCCGGAACAGGATGGGCTGGCCGGTCTTCAGGTCGGTCGCTACCGCGCCGAAGGGGATCTTCAGCTTTTCGATCGGCAGGTTGTGGACCGCCTTGTTGACGTAGGCCTGCAGCGCCTCCCCTTTCAGCACGCCGGACGACTTGCTGAAGAAAGGCAGGGCCCAGTCCGAGATCGAAGCCTCGTCCATCTCCATCGCCATCTTCTGCAGGGTGAAGCCGTTGTAGCCGTAGGCGTACATCGAGCCGACCACCGAGCCGGCGCTGGTGCCGACCACGATGTCGGGCACGATGCCCTGGGCTTCGAGGGCCTTGATCACGCCGATGTGGGCAAAGCCGCGCGCGGCGCCGC
Organism: Massilia sp. 05N420; assembly: GCF_056397205.1. NCBI lineage: Bacteria > Pseudomonadati > Pseudomonadota > Betaproteobacteria > Burkholderiales > Oxalobacteraceae > Massilia > Massilia sp. 05N420. The sequence continues at coordinate 56,101 of NZ_JBFTMX010000027.1, read as the reverse complement.
CGCCGAGGGCGAGGCCGATCTTCACATGGCGCGGCTGCGGTGCCGGGGCGGCGGCGATGGGTGCGGAAGGCTGGATGGGTGCGCTGCCGCAGCCGGCGAGCAGCAGGGCCGCGGCCGTGGCGGACAGGAGGGAGCGTCGAGACAGCATGGATCCGGAGCTTGGGGGTAAAGCTGGGATTGTAACCCGAGTCTGCTTGCTGCTGACGTAGATGAAGCTTAAGCCGCCCCACTCACCCCGGCAAGGAAGTATTCGGCAACACCGCCGTAAACACACTCCCCTGCCCCGCCTGCGAGGAAATGGTCAGCTTCCCGCCATGCCGCAGCAGCACGTGCTTGACGATCGCCAGCCCCAGCCCCGTGCCCTGGGTCTCGCGCGAGCGGCTCTTGTCGACGCGGTAGAAGCGCTCGGTCAGGCGCGAGATGTGCTGTTCGTCGATGCCGATGCCGGTGTCCGTCACCGAGAAGCGCAGGTCGTTCGCACCGCGCTCCCAGGCCAGCTTGATGCTGCCGCCTTCCGGCGTGTAGCGCACCGCATTGGTCGCCAGGTTGCCGAAGGCGCTGCGCAGTTCGTCCAGGCTGCCCATCACGTCCGGACCGTCGACGGTGAAGTCGATCGTGTGGCGGCCGTTCGACAGCGCGCGCGCATCCAGCGCCACCTGCTCGACCAGGGTCTTGACGTCGACCCGCTCGCGCTTGAGCGGATAGTCGCTCGATTCCAGGCGCGACAGGGTCAGCATGTCCTCGATCAGGCGCTGCATGCGCTGGGCCTGTTCGGTCATCAGCTTCAGGTGGGCCACGCGGGTGCGCTCGTCCATCCCCGGGTCGGCCATGGCGATCTCGAGGAAGCCGACCACCACCGTCAGCGGCGTGCGCAGCTCGTGCGAGGCGTTGGCGATGAAGTCGCGGCGCATCGCCTCGATCCTTTCGGTCTCGGTGGCGTCGTGGGTCACCAGGATCTGCCGCCGGTTCTCGAAGGGGATGATCTGCACTACCAGCTTGCGGCCGCGGAAGGACAAGGTCAGCGGCTGCTCGTAGCGGCCGAGGATGATGTAGTCGATGAATTCCGGATGGCGGATCAGGTTGGTGACGCGGCGGCCCTTGTCCTTCTCCAGGGTCAGGCCCAGGTGGCGCTCGGCGGCCGGGTTGCACCATTCCAGGAACAGCACGTCGTCCATGATCGCCACCCCTTCCGGCAGCAGGTGCATGGCCTGGCGGAAGCGCGCCAGCCATTCGGCCAGCTCGTTCTGGTTACGCTCGTCGTCGCGGCGCAGTCTATACAAGCGGGCGAAGACATCGGTCCAGGAACCCCAGCCGTCGGGCAGGCGGCTGCTGTGCGGATGGTCCAGCCATTCGCCCAGCTGGTGCAGGTAGGCCAGTTGCACCACCAGCAGGGTCATGGTGATGAGCAGCGCCAGCGACAGCCCGGCCACCATGCCGAACAGCCACCAGGCGACGCCGGCGGCCAGGAACACGAGGCCCAGGCGCAGCAGCGCGGGCACCCAGAACAGCAGGCGCGGATGCATGCCGGCGGCTGCCGGCGCGGACGACGGCGTGGGCGCGGCGACGCTGGCGTCCGGCGCGGGCTCCTGAGCGGATTCGGGAGAGGATTCTGGAGCGGCTTGCACGACTTACAGTTCTTTCTCGGTCAGCATGTAGCCGACGCTGCGGACGGTCTTGATCAGCTTTTCGGCTTCCTTCAGGGCCTTGCGCAGGCGCAGCACGTGGACGTCGACGGTGCGTTCCTCGACCGCCGAGGCATCGCCCCAGACCTTGTCCAGCAGTTGGCTGCGCGAGAACACGCGCTCGCGGTGGGCCATCAGGAACTTCAGCAGGCGGTACTCCGCATTGCCCATCTCGAGCTGGCGCCCGTCCAGGGTGACGGTGCAGCTGCCCGGATCCAGGGTCACCCGGCCGGCCGACAGCGGCGCCTCGGCCAGGTGCGGGCTCTTGCGCCGCAACAGGGCCTTGACCCGCGCCAGCAGCTCGCGCGGCGAGAAGGGTTTGGTGACGTAGTCGTCGGCGCCCGTGTTCAGGCCGGCGATCTTGTCCTCTTCCATGCTCTTCGCGGTCAGCATGATCACCGGGATGTCCTGGAAATCGCGGTCGCCGCGCAGGCGCGACAGCAGCCGCAGCCCGCTCTGGTCGGGCAGCATCCAGTCCAGCAGCAAGAGGTCGGGACGTCCATGCACGATCGAATCCCAGGCCGCCGCCACGTTGGACGCCGTGCGGATCTCCCAGCCGGTCTCGCGCAGCGAGTAGCTCACCAGCTCGACGATCGCCGGTTCATCCTCGACGATCAGGACACTCGTGTTGGCCGCCATCCGCTCAGCTTTCCGCCTGGCTGACCAGGGCCGGTTTCGAGTGGCGGATATCGCGTCCCTCGACCACGTAGATCACGTATTCCGCGATGTTCTTGGCGTGGTCGCCGATGCGCTCGATCGCTTTCGCCACCCACAGGGTGTCGAGGGCCGAGGAGATGGTGCGCGGGTCTTCCATCATGAAGGTGATCATGTTGCGCAGGATGGTGCGGAATTCATAGTCGATCTCGTCGTCCTGGGCGATGATCTGCAATGCCTGCTTGCCGTCGAGGCGGGCGAAGGCGTCCAGGGCGTCGTGCAGCATGTCGGCGGTGTTGCGCGAGATGGTGCGCACGATGTCGTAGTGGTTGAAACCGATCATGCCGCGCTCGTGCAGGCTCTTGGCGGTGCGCGCGATCTTGCTGGCCTCGTCGCCGATGCGCTCGAGGTCGGTGATCACCTTGATCGTCGCCATCACGGTGCGCAGGTCGTTCGCGGCCGGCTGGCGGCGAACGATCAGGTGGCTRCAGGCGTCGTCCAGCTGCACTTCGAGCTGGTTCACGGCCTGGTCGTCGCCGATCACCTTGTCGGCCTGGTCGGCGTTACCGACGCGGAAGGCCTCGATCGCCTCGTCGAACTGGGTTTCCACCATGCCGCCCATGAGCAGCACCTTGGAACGGATGGCTTCCAGTTCCTGGTCGTACTGCTTTGATGAATGTTCGCCTACCATGTCATTGTTCCTGTCGAATATCGTTATATTAACTTGTCAGCACGCTGCTAGCCTAACGAGGGGCTCTACAACCGTAGCGAGCGGCCGCAGGGGTGGCCGAGAAGCGCAGCCGTACATCCGGTACGGCGAGCATCGCAGGCCGCCCCTGCCGCCGCGCAGTAGGTTGTAGAGTCCCTTATCCAAAGCGGCCGGTGATGTAGTCTTGCGTCTCTTTTTTGGACGGATTCATGAACAGCTGGTCCGTCTCGCCGAACTCGACCAGCTCGCCCAGGTACATATAGGCGGTGTAGTCCGAGCAGCGCGCCGCCTGCTGCATGTTGTGGGTCACGATGGCGATCGTGTAGTCTCCCTTCAGCTCGCTGATCAGTTCCTCGATCTTCGCGGTCGAGATCGGGTCCAGCGCCGAGGTCGGTTCATCCAGCAGCAGCACGTCCGGCTTGACAGCCACGCCGCGCGCGATGCACAGGCGCTGCTGCTGGCCGCCCGACAGCGACAGGCCGCTCTTGTTCAGCTTGTCCTTGACCTCGGCCCACAGCGCCGCCTTCTTCAGCGCCCATTCCACGCGCTCGTCCATCTCGCCCTTCGACAGGTTTTCATATAAGCGAACCCCGAAGGCGATGTTGTCGTAGACCGACATCGGGAACGGGGTCGGCTTCTGGAACACCATGCCGACTTTCGCGCGCAGCATGTTGACGTCCACGCCCGGCTCCAAAATATTGCGTCCGCGGTAGAGGATCGATCCCTCTGCGCGCTGCCCTGGATACAAATCGTACATGCGGTTCAGGGTCCGCAGCAGGGTCGACTTGCCGCAGCCCGAGGGACCGATGAAGGCCGTGACCTGTTTGTCGTGGATGTCGAGGCTGACGTTCTTCAGGCTCTTGGTCTTCCCGTAGTAGAAGTCCAGGCCCTGGACTTCGATGGTCTTGGCTTTCGGCTTGTTCACGGTCGCTTTGGCGTTCGCGGTGGAGATGGCGGCTTGGGTCATCATGATCATGTTATTGCGGGTTCTTTTGGCGGAACAGGGTCCGCGACAGGATATTCAGGAGCAGCACGCTGAAGGTCACCAGCAGGGCCGCGCCCCAGGCGATCGACTGCCAGTCTTCGTAGGGGCTCATGGCGAAGCGGTAGATGACCACCGGCAGGTTGGCCATCGGCTGGTTCATGTCGGCCGTGAAGAACTGGTTGTTCAGGGCGGTGAACAGCAGCGGCGCGGTTTCGCCGGAGATGCGGGCCACGGCCAGCAGCACGCCGGTCACGACGCCCGCCTTCACCGCGCGCAGGCGCACCGTGGTCGCCACCTTCCAGCGCGGCGCGCCGAGGGCGAAGGCCGCTTCGAGCAGGCTGTTCGGCACCAGGTGCAGCATGTTGTCGGTGGTGCGCACCACCACCGGAATCGCGATCAGCGACAGCGCCAGGGTGCCGGCATAGCCCGAGAAGTGGCCCATGCGCGGCACCAGCAGCGCGTAGACGAACAGGCCGACCACGATCGAGGGCGCCGACAGCATGATGTCGGTGACGAAGCGGGTGACGGCGGCGAACTTGTTGTTCTGGCCGAACTCCGCCAGGTAGATGCCGGCCAGGATGCCGACCGGGGTGCTGACCAGGGCGGACAGGCCGACCATCAGCAGACTGCCGACGATGGCGTTGCGGATGCCGCCCTCGCTGCCCGGCGCCGGCGTGTCCAGCGAGAACAGGGTATGCGAAAGCGCACCGAAACCGTGCACCAGCAGGGTGAACAGGATCCAGGCCAGGAAGCCCAGGCCGACGGCCATCGCCAGCACCGACAGTGCGATGCCGATGCGGTGGCCCAGCAGGCGGCGGCGGTAGACCGGATTCATGACGCCTTCCATTTATTTTGCTCCTTCTTTGCGGGACATACCCAGCAACATCAGTTTGGCGGCCGACAGCACGATGAAGGTGATCGCGAACAGGATCAGGCCCAGCGCGAACAGCGAAGACACGTGCAGCGGCGAGCTGGCCTCGGCGAATTCGTTGGCCAGGGTCGACGAAATCGAGTTGCCGGCGGCAAACAGCGACCAGGAGATCTCGTTGGCGTTGCCGATCACGAAGGTGACGGCCATGGTCTCGCCGAGCGCGCGGCCGAGACCCAGCATGACGCCGCCGACCACGCCGTTACGGGTATAGGGCAGCACGATCTTGCGCACCACTTCCCACTTGGTGCAGCCGAGGCCGTACGCCGATTCCTTCAGCACCGCGGGGACGATCTCGAACACGTCGCGCATCACGGAAGCGATGAAGGGGATGATCATGACGGCCAGGATGATGCCGGCGGTGAGGATGCCCAGGCCCATGGTCGGGCCCTGGAACATCTTGCCGACGAAGGGCAGCAGGCCGAGGGTCTTTTTCAGCAGCGGCTGGATGTGGTCGCCGAAGAAAGGCGCGAACACGAACAGGCCCCACATGCCATAGATGATGGAAGGGACGCCGGCCAGCAGCTCGACCGCGGTGCCCATCGGGCGCCGCAGCCAGGCCGGGCAGATCTCGGTCAGGAACAGGGCGATGCCGAAGCTGATCGGCACGGCCACCAGCAGCGCGATGACCGAGGTGGCCAGGGTGCCGGTGATGGCGATCAGGGCGCCGAACTGGTCGTTGACCGGGTCCCATTCGTTGGTGACGATGAAACGCGCGCCGAATTCACGGAAGGCCGGCGCCGCGCCGATCGCCAGCGAGACGATGATCCCGACCAGCACCAGCAGCACGGAAGCCGCGAACAGCAGGGTGACTTTATGGAAGAAGAAGTCCTGGATGCGCTGCTTGCGCATGGTGTTGCGCAGGCGGGCAGCGCTGGCGTCGTCCAGGGCTGCCTGATCTGCTGCGATCGCGGTTTGTGCGCTCATGTGTTTATTCAATTTTTTGAACCGTTTGCACGTGGTTCCCGCCTACGCGGGAACCACGTGGTCAATCCTTACCAGATCGCCTTACCCGAAGCATCCTTCAGATTGGCCTTCCAGGCGTCCTGCACCAGCTTGTTCACGCTGTCCGGCATCGGCACGTAGTCCAGGTCGGCCGCTGCGGCGCCGCCGTGCTTGAAGGCGTAGTCGAAGAACTTCAGCACTTCCTTGCCCTTGGCGGCGTCTTCCTGGGTCTTGTGCACCAGGATGTAGGACACGCCGGTGATCGGCCAGGCGGCCTTGCCCGGCTGGTCGGTCAGGACCACCGAGAAGCCCGGGGTCTTGGCCCATTCGGCGTTGGCGGCGGCGGCCTTGAAGGCGTCGTCGTCCGGCTGCAGGAAGACGCCGTCGCGGTTCTTCAGCTGGGTGTGGCTCATCTTGTTCTTCTTCGAGTAAGCCCACTCGACGTAGCCGATCGAGCCCTTGATGCGCTGGACGTTGGCGGCGACGCCGTCATTGCCCTTGCCGCCCACGCCGGTGGCCCACTTCACCGCGGTGCCGGCGCCGATCTTGGCCTTGAATTCCGGGTTGGTCTTCGACAGGTAGTCGGTGAACAGGAAGGAGGTGCCCGAGCTGTCGGCGCGGTGCACGACGGTGATGTCTTCGGCCGGCAGCTTGACGCCCGGGTTCAGGGCGGCGATGGCCTGGTCGTTCCACTTGGTGATCTTGCCGAGGAAGATGTCGGCGACGACCGGACCGGTCAGCTTCAGCTGGCCGGGAGCGATGCCATCCAGGTTCACCACGGTCACCACGCCGCCCATGATGGCCGGGAACTGGAACAGGCCGGCCTGGTTCAGCTCGTCGGCTGCCAGCGGCATGTCGGAGGCGCCGAAATCGACGGTCTTGGCCTTGATCTGCTTGATGCCGGCGCCCGAGCCGACCGACTGGTAGTTGAGGCCGTTGCCGGAGGCCTTCTTGTACATCTCCGCCCACTTGGCGTAGATCGGGTACGGGAAGGTAGCGCCCGCACCGGTGATGTCCGCTGCCAGGGTCGCGGTGCTCGCGAAGGCGGCCGAGGTGCCGATGATCAGGGTTGCCAGCAGTTGCTTCATGCGCATATCAGGTCCTTGGTTACTTGGTTAAGGGTGGTGACGCCGTGCTAATGCTGCGCAGTGTAGTAGGCGAATATGACGGCTTTATGACATGGCCGTCATGGATGTCATATAGGGCGGACGGCACTATGCGGAACAGCGGAAATCGATCCTTGTAAATGCCTTATTCTCTGCTACCGTGAAGGTGTAGGGACTGTATGGAGGGTTTGATCAGCGTGCGCACGCCACGCCAGCCGAGCGTGCGGAATCATCGGGGAGGACTCGCCAAACGGCGTTTATGTCGATGTTGGCCTTGATTGCAGTCGGAGCAGTATTGGCAGGGATCGCCGGACTGGTGATCTTCGAAGCCATCAGCGAGGGCCATGGAGGCTCGGAGAAGTTGACGGACCGCTATCACGAATAGCAGCGAAGGCTTGATAGCCTGAAAACCGAAGCGGCGAGGCCCAATGGGCGCTCGCCGCTTTCATTTTTTATCGAGGAAAACTCAGCGCAGGAAGCGCGAAAGCTGGGTCATGGCGTTCAAATCCAGGTTCAGGAACTGGAACCCGACCTTGAAATCGCCGCCGCTGAAGATGCAATAGATGACTTTGGCGCGCGCCGCGATCGGCGCCAGCTTGCCGTCGACCAGCAGGTCGAAGCTGAGCTGCCCCGCCTGCCCCACCTGCAGCGGATGGTCCACCGCGATGCTGACGCCGTTGGAGCCGACGTCCGAGGTCCGTCCCGGGATCGGCCCCATGCCCTCCATCGCGACAACCGCCTTCACCTTCACGATCTTGCGTCCCGACTGCCTTTGATCTTTCATTACCTTTTTACCTTGACCACTCATCAAACGAGCCAGGGATTATAAAGGTTCAGTCGAGCTCCCGCAGCTTGCTGAAGGCTTCGTCGATGCGTTCGACCGCGACGATGGTCATGCCTTCGATCTTCTGCTTCGGCACATTCGATTTCGGGATCACGGCAATCGAGAAGCCCAGCTTGGCGGCTTCGCGCAGGCGTTCCTGGCCGCGCGGGGCCGGACGGATCTCGCCGGCCAGGCCGACTTCGCCGAACACCACCAGCCCGCGCGGCAGCGGTTTGTTACGCATCGATGAATTAATGGCAAGCAGCACCGCGAGGTCGGCCGCCGGTTCCGCGATCTTCACGCCGCCGACCGCGTTGATGAACACGTCCTGGTCGAAGGCGGCGATGCCGGCGTGGCGGTGCAGCACCGCCAGCAGCATCGCCAGGCGGTTCTGTTCGAGGCCGACCGACAGCCGGCGCGCATTCGGCAGGTGGCTGGCGTCCACCAGCGCCTGGATCTCGACCAGCAGCGGCCGCGTGCCCTCCTGGGTCACCATCACGCAGGATCCCGGCACCTGGCTGTCGTGCTGGGACAGGAACAGCGCCGAGGGATTCGACACACCCTTCAGGCCCTTTTCCGTCATCGCGAACACGCCCAGCTCGTTGACGGCGCCGAAGCGGTTCTTGATCGCCCGCACCAGGCGGAAGCTGCTTTGCGTGTCGCCCTCGAAGTACAGCACGGTGTCGACGATGTGCTCGAGCACGCGCGGGCCGGCCAGCGCGCCCTCTTTCGTGACGTGGCCGACCAGGATGATGGTGATGCCGGTCTGCTTGGCCACCCGGGTCAGCTGGGCCGCGCATTCGCGCACCTGGGAGACCGAGCCCGGCGCCGAGGTCAGCGCGTCCGAGTACAGGGTCTGGATCGAGTCGATCACGGCCACCTCCGGCTTGAGGTCGGCCAGGGTGCCGAGGATCTTCTCGAGCTGGATCTCGGCCTGCAGCTTCAGGTCCTTGGCCTCGACCTGCAGGCGCTTGGCGCGCAGGGCGATCTGGGCGCCCGATTCCTCGCCCGATACATACAGGGTGTTGCGGCTCGCGGCCAGGTTGGACAGCGCCTGCAGCAGCAGGGTCGACTTGCCGATGCCGGGGTCGCCGCCGATCAGCACCACGCCGCCGGCCACCAGGCCGCCGCCCAGCACGCGGTCGAATTCCTCGATGCCGGTGCCGAAGCGCGGCACGTCGAGCGCCTCAATGTCCTTCAGCGACAGCACCGGCGCGGTCTGCGCCAGGCTCTTGTGCATCTGGGGCGTCTGCGACATGCGGTTCAGGCCGGCGGTCTCGACCTGCTCGGTCATGGTATTCCAGGCCTTGCAGTCCGTGCACTGGCCGGTCCAGCGGCTCGCCACGGAGCCGCAATCGCTGCAGACGAAACTGGTACGGGATTTTGCCATTGCTTGTTCTCTTATATTAGAGCGCTCTCAGTCGGTTCCGAGGCGGCCTTCGGCAACGCGCACGCGCGGCGCCAGGGCGCACATCAATTCATAGCCGATCGTCCCGGCGCTGGCCGCGACTTCGTCCACGGGCAAGCCGTCGCCCCACAGGACGACCTTGCTGCCGACCCGCGCGTTGGCGACCGGGGTCAGGTCGACCGTCATCATGTCCATCGACACCCGGCCCACGAGACGGGTCCGGACACCGTCCACCAGCACCGGCGTGCCGTGCTCGGCGTGGCGCGGATAGCCGTCCGCGTAGCCGCAGGCGACCACCCCGATCGTCATCGGCGCTTCCGCCACGAAGCGGCTGCCGTAGCCGACCGTGTCGCCGGCCTCGATCCGCTGGATCCCGATCAGCTCCGATTTCAGGGTCATGGTCGGCAGCAGGCCGTAATCGCGCGCCGAAGCGCCGCCCGGGGTGCCGCCGTACAGCATCACGCCGGGACGGACCCAATCGTTGTGCAATTCCTTGGCGAGTTCCGCCTGGTGCAGCACGCCGCCGGAATTCGACAGGCTGCGCTGCCCTTCCAGGCCGGCCGCCCCTTCGCGGAAACGGCGCACCTGCTCGGTAATCGACAGGCGCGGGTGCTCCAGCTCGTCGGCGTTGGCGAAATGGGTCATCAGGGTGATGTTGCGGATGCCGGGAATGGCGCGCAGGCGCTTGTAGGCGGCCGCGTACTCGCCGGGACGGAAGCCGAGCCGGTTCATCCCCGTGTTCATCTTCAGATGGACGTCGATCGGGCGGTAGAGCTGGGTATATTCCAGCATCTGGATCTGCTCCAGGCAGTGCACCGCGCTATTGATATTGTGCTCGGCCAGCAGCGGCACGTCGGAGGCGTCGAAAATACCCTCCAGCAGCAGGATCGGCTTGACCCAGCCCATTTCGCGCAGGCGCAGGGCGTTCTCGGTCTCGATCAGGGCCAGGCCGTCGGCCTGGGCGAAACCGCGCATGCCGCGCTCCAGGCCGTGACCGTAGGCATTCGCCTTGACCACCGCCCACACCCTGGCGGTCGGCGCGCAGGCGCGGGCGCGGGCCAGGTTGTGCTGCATGGAATCGAGATGGATGAGGGCGTGGATCGGGCGTGGCATAGGGCGAAGATGGGGTCGAAACTGGCGAAAGTAAGTGCTATTTTAGCGCCAACTCGGCGCCAACCGGGGCCGCTGCTGTTGAAATGGCGTGTTGTCGATTTCTTTGGCGCGGCGGGCTTTCATGGTATAAAGCAACCCACACTAGCTTTTAGAACGTTTCGAATGATCCGTGGTTTTTATACCATCATGGCGGCGCAGTTTTTTTCGTCGCTCGCAGATAGTGCGCTGTTGTTCGTCGCCATCGATCTGCTTGCAGCGATGCATGCGCCACCGTCGCTGATTCCTCTGTTAAAACTCTCATTCGTCCTGTTCTACGTCCTCCTGGCTCCTTTCGTCGGCGCATTTGCCGATTCGATGCTCAAGGGCCGGGTGATGTTCATTGCCAATCTCATCAAGATTTTCGGCTGCGGGCTCGTGTTCACCGGCATTCATCCGCTGCTCGCTTATGCCGTGGTCGGCTTCGGCGCGGCCGTGTACTCGCCTGCCAAATACGGCATCCTGACCGAACTGCTGCCGCCGGAAAAGCTCGTCGTCGCCAACGGCTGGATCGAAGGCTTGACGGTGCTGTCGATTATCCTGGGCACCGCGTTTGGCGGCGCCCTCGTCAGCCCGATGGGCGGCGCCTGGCTTGTGGGTCTGCACCTGCCCGTCATCCAGGACATCATCGCGACACCGAGCCAGGCCTCGCTGGCCGTGCTGATCGGCGTGTACATCCTGGCGGCCATTTTCAACCTTGGCGTTCCAGACACGGGCGCCCGCTATGATCACCAGGAGCGCAACCCGACCAGGCTGATTGCAGACTTCGCCAACTGCTCGGCCACGCTGTGGAAGGACAAGCTAGGCCAGATCTCGCTGGCCGTCACCACGCTGTTCTGGGGTGCCGGCGCGACGCTGCAACTGATCGTCATCAAGTGGGCCGAGCGTTCGCTGAAAATGCCGCTGGATAAGTCGAGTTTCCTGATCGGCACCTTCGCACTGGGCGTCGCCGCAGGCGCCGCCGCCGCGGCCAAGATCATCCCGTTGAAGAAATCGCTGACCGTGATTCCGCTGGGCGTCGTCATGGGCCTGGTCGTGACCAGCATGACCCTGGTGCATTCGGTGACGGTCGCCGTGCCCCTGCTGATGATCATCGGCCTGCTGTCCGGCTTCTTCGTGGTGCCGATGAACGCCCTGCTGCAGCACCGCGGCCACGTGCTGATGAGCGCCGGCCACTCGATCGCGGTACAGAACTTCAACGAGAACCTGTCGATCCTGACCATGCTGGCGGTATACGCCATCATGCTCACGCTGAACCTGGACCTCAACATCATCATCGTCCTGTTCGGCTGCATGCTCGCCGGCCTGATGCACATGATCGGCCGCCGCCACGCCGCCAACCAGCGCGAGCACGACTCGCTGGCGCTGATCGGCGAGCACAAGCACTAAAAATTCGGGGTCAGAGCACTTTTCCGCTTTAATTCGGGGTCAGAGCACTTTTTTGCCGCTTTAATTCGGGGTCAGAGCACTTTTTTGGGCAATTGCTCCGAAGAGTGAGGCCCCGAGGCTCATGAAATATTCTTTCAATATTTTTCTAAAAATGAAAGAATATTTCATCCATTTGCCGAATCTCTTGAGTGCGCCTTCCGCACGGCCATGTTCCCAAAAATCGCTCTGACCCCGAATTGAAGGGGAAATGTGCTCTGACCCCGAATTTTAGGGGTGGGGGCGGGTGATGGCGCGTTCGCGCCAGTCGTCGGGGACGATGAAGCCGCGCTCGGTTTCGATGATGGCGCCCTGGCCGTTGATGCCGCCGTTGGCCCGACCATCGCGGACCAGCGCCACCAGCACCGGCGTGCCCGAGCTGGCGAAATGGTCGGCGAGTTCGGCCACCAGCTGGGCGCGGTCCAGCATCCAGGTCGCGGACGAGGCGCGGAAAGGCGGCAGCCATTGCAGGCGCGGCAGGATCAGGAAGCGGTCGGCGTCCATCTGCTCCAGCTCGGACAGCGCGCACCAGAAGCCGCGGCAGTGGCCGGCGCTGATGCCGTTCATGGCGAAATAAGTCCCGGCCGGATAGAACAGCCAGCCTTTCACCAGGGCCTTGGCACTGGTCACCGGGCGCGGCAGCACTTCCCGGGCGGCCGGATGGCTTCCGAGCTGCAGCTGGCGATCGAACACCTTGCGCATCTTGCGGCCCAGGCTGTCGGCCAGGTTGGGGCCGACGAAGTTGTCGAAGCTGGCCGCGAGGCCTTCGTGCGCCTCGCCCTGCAGCAGGTAGAACTTGGTGGCGAACTCGATGTGCTCGAGGCCATCCGGGCCGGCATCGAGCAGGAAGTCGAATTCGCCGATGGTGGCGTCGCGCCCGGCGCGCACTTGCAAGCCATGGGCCACCAGCCTGCCCTGCTGCGCGAAATAGAAGGCCATCAGCTTTTCGGCGTACAGGCCGAGGCGCGTGGTCATCTTGGCGCCGAGCGCTTCGTCGAGCGCGGACGGATCCTGGTCCAGGGCGACCAGCCAGCGCTCGGTTTCCAGCGTCATCGGCCCGAGGGTGGCGATCCGGCCTTCCCAGTGCGGGTCGTGGATGTCGAGCAGGTCGGGCGCGTCCAGCAGCCAGGCCAGGGCCCTTACCCTGGCGCGCCGCAGGTGGCTCCAGCGGCGCTCGAAATGCGCCTGGTAGTTGTCAGCCGCGCCGCGCACGGCTTGCCCTTGCCGCGCACAGGTCGGCCCAGGCCAGCGCCTTGTCGCCGCCGCGCCGCAGCAGCTCGCCCGGATGCAGGGTCGCGACCAGGGTCGCCTCGCCGTCCCGCAGCGGATACGGCTTGCCGCGCACGCCGGCCAGCGGCTCCGCCAGCGGACGCCCCAGCAGGGTATTGGCGGCGATCTGGCCCAGGGTCAGCACGGTGCCGGCACCGGTCAAGGCCAGCTCGCGCTCCAGGTAGGGACGGCAGGCCGCCGCCTCCTCGGACGTCGGCGCGCGATCGCCGCCGGCGGACGTGGTCGGGCGGCACTTGATCAGGTTGGTGATGTAGACATCGCGCTCGCGCGACAGCTCGACCGCGGCCAGCATATTGTCAAGCAGCTTGCCCGGATCGCCGGCCAGCGGGATGCGAGCCTTTTCGTCGGCCGCCGTGGTCGCCCCGGCCGCCACCAGCCAGCGCGCCTTCTTCGACCCCGTGCCCGGCACCGGCGCACGGCCGTCGCGGCAGGCGCTGCAGCGGCGGCAGGCGGCGATCGCCAGCTGCAGCCGGTCCCAGTCCATCTGCGCGATTTCTTCCGGCGTGGCATCGAGCGGCAGCGCGGCATCGTCCCAGGCGAGGTCTTCGGGCGCCACCGGTGCCAGGGCCGATACCGACTGGGCGACCGGCTGCAGCGGACGCGGCCCCTGCTCCGCCGGACGCGGCGCAGGCGCGCGTGAAGGTGCAGGCACCGCTACAGGTGCGGGCGCGGCGAACGCATCCTCGGCCGCATCCGGCGGCGCAGCCGGTGCAAGCGGCGCGGCTTCCGCCACCACCGCCTCCACGGCCCGCTCCAGGGCAGYCGCCTCCTCCAGCGGCGCCGCAGCCTCGACGGCCGGCGCCACCGGCGCATCCCGCAAATGCCACAGCGGCGTGATCCCCATCTCCGCCAGGAAGACGGCGTCGCGGTCGGCCAATCCGTTCATAGTACATACCTCATCACGATCGCATCCTCGCGGCGTCCCTCATGGGCGGGATAATACCCCTTGCGGCGCCCGATCTGCGTGTAGCCGTAGCGCTCGTAGACCTTCAGCGCGCGTTCGTTCGACGGCCTCACCTCGAGCAGGATCGAGGCCATGCCCATCGCCCGCGAACGCGCCGCGATCCGGTCCAGCAGGTGACGTCCCAGGCCGGTGCCATGGCGCGCGCCGCACACGGCGACGTCCAGCAGGTGGGCTTCGTCCACCGCATACATCAGCAGGAAGTAGCCGGCCAGCGGACCTTCGTCCGGTTCGCGCAGCACCCAGGCATCGTAGCCGCTGGCCAGCGAATCGACGAAATTGCCGCGGCTCCAGGGATGCGGGAACACGCTCTGTTCGAGGGCATGGACCTCGTCGATGTCCGCCGCCGTCATCGGCCGCAATGCCAGGGACTGCTGCGCGCGAACGTCCATCAGCCGCCCGCCTTGGCCGCGTTGATCGCCTGGCGCTCGGCGCTGGTATAGGCGACCTTGTTGCGCAGGTAGAGGGGCTGGGCCTGGTCGGCCGGCACCGCCAGGCCGGCGGCCAGCGCGCCCACGCCCAGCACGGCCATCTCGCGCGCGTGCGGCAGCATGTCGCCGATGGCGTTCGCGGCGAAGTCCTTGCCGGCGAAAGCGTCCGGATAGGCCGCGAAGCCGTTGCCGCAGGCGGCCAGGCCGGCGGCCGGCAGCGGCGCGACGTCCTGGGGCGCGCACAGGGCGGGCGCCGACACTTCGCTCCAGCCGCCATCCCGATAACGATACTGGGCCCAGTAGACTTCGCCCATGCGCGCATCCAGCACCGCCAGTACCTCGGTCGCCCCGGTGCGGGCGCGGCAGGCTTCGGCCATCGCCTCCAGGGTCACCAGCGGCAGCACCGGCAGGCCGGCGCCGAAGGCCAGGCCCTGGGCCACGCCGCAGGCGGTGCGCACGCCGGTGAAGGAACCGGGACCGGCGCCGAAAGCGACGGCGTCGCAGTCAGCCAGCGCGACGCCGGCTTCGCGCAGCAGGTCCTGCACCATCGGCAGCACGGATTGCGAGTGGGTGCGGACCCCGGAGGATTCGCGGGCGAGGACGGTGTGCGGCAGCGCGTCGCTATTGAACAGCGCGCAGGAAGCCAGTTCGGACGAGGTTTCGATGGCAAGGATGATAGGCATGCCGTATTTTAACCCGTGGCGCCTGTCGGCCAAAAGCCGTAAAATCCGGCCCATGCAAAGCCTGACTCTCGAGCCCGACAATCGCGACCAGCTCGCCGCCGCCCTGGACGGCGAAGGCTGGGTCGTCGCCTGCTTGTGCGCCGCCTGGTGCGGCACCTGCTCGTCCTACCGCGCCGCCTTCGACGGCCTGGCCGCGCGCCACCCGGACAAGACCTTCGTCTGGATCGACATCGAAGACCAGGCCGACGTGGTCGGCGACCTCGACGTCGAGAACTTCCCTACCCTGCTGCTGCAACGCCGCGACATGGTCGCCTTCTTCGGTACCATGCTGCCGGATGCGAACCTGGCCGACCGCCTGGTGCAGTCCCAGGCGGCGCTGGCGGACGAGGAACTGGCGCGCCTGGCGACGTCGAGCGAGGAGCGGCGCGTGTGGCAGCGGGATGCCAATTTGCGCGTGTTATTGAACAACGCCGAATAATCACGCCAGACGCAAGGGCAAACTCCGCAAACGCTGCCCGGTCAATTTGAACAGCGCGCTCGCCACCGCCGGCGCCACCGGCGGCGTGGCCGGCTCGCCCATCCCCTCGGGCGCTTCCATGCTCGGCACGATCACGGTCTCGACCAGCGGCGCCTCGCTCATCCTCAGCACCGGATAATCGCCGAAGTTGCCCTGCTGGACGCGGCCGTCCTTCAGCGTGATCTCGCCGCCGAGCGCCGCCGACAGGCCGAACACCACCGCCGACTCGACCTGCTGGGCCACAATGTTCGGATTCACGACGATGCCGCAATCGACCGCGCACACCACGCGGTGCACGCGGATCTGCTTCCCGTTGACCGAGACCTCGGCCACCTGCGCCACGATGCTGCCGAAGGACTGGTGCACCGCCACGCCGTGCGCGCGCCCGTCCGGCGCGGTGCCGGCCTTCGCCAGCGCCGCCTCCAGCACCGCCAGGTGGCGCGGATGCCCGCGCAGCAGTTCGCGCCGCAGCTGCACCGGGTCCTTGCCGGCCGCGTGCGCGACTTCGTCGAGGAAGCCCTCCTTGAAGAAGGCGTTGTGCGAGTGGCCGACCGAGCGCCAGTAACCGATCGGCACCGCGCTGTCGGCGATCACGTGGGCGATGCGGCGGTTCGGGATCGCGTACTGCATGTCGTACTCGCCCTCGGCCGTGGTCTTGTCCGGGCCGATGCCCGGCAAACCGAGGTTGCGCGGGAAGTACTGGTGGCCGATCGCGCCGCTGACGGATTTGTTATCCCAGGCCAGCACCCTGCCCTCCGCGTCCAGCCTGGCCGTGAAGCGCGCCAGCGCCTGCGGGCGGTAGACGTCATGGGTGATGTCGTCCTCGCGGGTCCAGATCAGCTGCACCGGCTGGCCGCTCAGTTGGCCGCTGAGCGCTTTTGCGATCGCCACCGCCTGCGCCACCATATCGGTTTCCAGGCGCCGGCCGAAACCGCCGCCCAGCAGCATCAGGTCGAGCGAGACGTCGGCGCGGTCGACGCCGGCCACCCTGGCCGCGACCTCGACCGCCACGCTCGGCACCTGGGTCGAGCTCCACAGTTTGAGCTTGCCGTCCTTGAGCTGGGCCGTGCAGTTGATCGGCTCCATGGTGGCGTGGGCCAGGAAGGGCGCGCGGTATTCGGCCTGGATCGTCTGCGCCGAACCCTGCACGTCCTGGCTGCCGCTCTCGAAATAGGTGAAGCCGGTTTCGCTGTCGAGCAGCTTCGCGAAGTCCGCGAAGATCGCCTCGCTGGACAGGCCCGTGTGCGGGCTGGCGCTCCATTCCACCGGCAGGCTTGCCGCGGCCTGCCTGGCCTGCCACCAGGTCTTCGCCACCACCGCCACGCCGGCGCCGGCGCCGGAGAACTCCGGCAGCGCGGACGAGACCTCGACCACTTTCACGACGCCCGGCATCGCCATCGCCCTGGCGGCATCGAAGGAAGCGACGCCGGCGCCGACCACCGGCGCCATCTTCACTGCCGCATACAGCATGCCGGGCACGCGGGCGTCGATGCCGAACAGCGCGCTGCCGTTCACCTTGGCCGGGCTGTCGCGGCGCGGCACGGGCTGGCCGATCAGGCGGAACTCGGCCGGGGTCTTCAGGCGCACGTCGCCCGCTTCGATGTCGGCACCGACCACCGCGGCACGTGCCGCCAGTTCGCCGTAGCCGAGACGCCGCCCGTCCGGGTGCAGGACGTAGCCGTCGCGGGTGGACAGGCGCGCCGCATCGAGCTTCCATTGCTCGGCCGCCGCCCGCACCAGCATCGCGCGCGCCACGGCGCCGGCCTCGCGCATCGGCCCCCAGGCATCCTTCACGCTGGTCGAACCGCCGGTGAACATCAGGCCCAGCTCGCGCCCGACCTTCCCCATCACCCACTGCACGCCCTGCCTGACGCTGCCGCGGTCGTCGGGGTGGAAAGGCAGGTTCTCGCGCAGGACGGTGAGGTTGCCGAAGATCTTGTCGATCGGCGCCTGCGAAATCCGCACATTGACCAGCGGCGCATCGAGTTCCTCGGCCAGCAGCATCGGCAGCGCGGTGTTCACGCCCTGCCCCATCTCGCTGCGCGGGACGACCACCGAGACGGTGCCGTCGGCCGCGATCGCGACCCAGCCGTTGAGGGCGACGGCGCCGGCCTCCACGGCCAGCGGGCTGGCGCTGCGCAGGCGCTGGCGCGGCGGCGCGCAGCCCCAGCCGACCAGCAGCGCGCCGCCGGCGGCCAGTCCACCCAGCAGGAAACGGCGCCTGCCGCGCGCAGGCTTGCCTGCCTCAGTCCGGTCCTGCTCCTGCGTATTCGAGTCTCGCATTCGTGTTCTGTCCCCATTGTGCCAGCAGCTGCTCCGGCGGCATGGGCCGGGCATACAGGTATCCTTGCGCGCGCCGGCAGCCGTGCCGCAGCAGGAAGGCGGCCTGCTCGCCGGTCTCGACGCCCTCGGCGATCACCGCCAGGTTCATGCTCTTGCCGAGCTGGATGATGGCGATCGCGATCGCCTCCTCGTTTTCCTTATTGGTCGCGTCGGTCGAGATGTCCCGGATGAAGCTGCGATCGATCTTCAGGGTCTGCACCGGCAGCTGCTTCAGGTAGGCCAGCGAGGAGTAGCCGGTGCCGAAATCGTCGATCGCCAGTTCGACGCCGATCGCGTGCAGCTCATTAATATACTGCATCGCGTCGCCGGTGTTCATGATCACCGACTCGGTCACCTCCAGCTGCAGGCGGTGCGCTGGCAGGCCGGTCTCGCGCAGCACCCGCTCGACACCGGCGGCCAGGCCGCCGCGGTCGAACTGGCGCGCCGACAGGTTGACCGCGATCTTCGGCACCACCAGGCCGGCCTCGTCCCAGCACCTCATCTGGCGGCAGGCCTGTTCCAGCACCCAGCCGCCGAGCTGGTTGATGAAGCCGATGTCCTCGGCCAGCGGAATGAAGCGGTCCGGCCCCAGCTGGCCCAGCTCCGGGCTGTTCCAGCGCACCAGCGCCTCGACCCCGATCAGGCACCCGCTGTCGATCTCGACCTGGGGCTGGTAGGCCAGCCAGATCTCGTCCTTCTCGATCGCGCGGCGCAGCAGGGCTTCCAGGCGCAGGCGCTCGACGCCCTCGCCGTCCATCGACGGCGCGTAGAAGGCATAGCCGTTGCGGCCGCGCGCCTTGGCCTGGTACATGGCGACGTCGGCATTGCGGATCAGGACGTTCAGGTCGGAGGCATCCTGGGGAAAGAGGCTGATGCCGACGCTGCCGGTGACGAACAGCTCGTAATCCGACACCAGCGCCGGCTGCTCGAACAGGCGCATCAGCTTTTCCGCCACCATGCGCGCGCCGCGCTCGCCGTCGACATCCTCGAGCAGCACGATGAACTCGTCGCCGCCCAGGCGCGCCAGGGTGTCGCCGTCGCGCAGGCAGCCGGACAGGGTGGCCGCGACCTGCTTGAGCAGCTCGTCGCCGATGTGGTGGCCGAGGGTGTCGTTGACGTTCTTGAAGCGGTCCAGGTCGATGAAGATCACGGCCAGCTGCTCGTCCCCGCGCGCCGCGCGCGTCATCGCATGCTGCAGGCGGTCGTGGAACAGCAGGCGGTTCGGCAGGCCCGTGAGCGGATCGTGGTGGGCCAGGTGGTCGAGCTTTTCCTGCGATTCCTTCAGCTTGGTGATGTCGCTGAACACGCAGACGTAATGGGTCACCGTATCGCAGTCGTTACGCACCGCCGACACCGTCAGCCACTCGAGATAGACCTCGCCGCTCTTGCGGGTGCTCCAGATCTCGCCGCGCCAGAAGCCGGTCTCGGCGAGGGCGCGCCACAGGGCGTCGTAGAATTCCGGCGCATGGCCGGCGCTGCTGGCCATGCTGGCGCGGGTCAGGCCCGATTCCCTGCCCAGCGCCTCGCTCTCGGTATAGCCGGTGATCTGGGTGTAGGCCGGGTTGACGGCGACGATCCGGCCATGCACGTCGATCACCATCACGCCGTCGGCGATGTGCTCGAGCACGGTGGCGGCCAGGCGCAGTTTTTCCTCGGCTTGGCGGCGCCCGGTGACGTCCGCGTAGACCCAGATGCTGTCGCCATGCGGGCGCTCCGGATCGACCGCGCGGCCGCTCACCTGGCACATGAACAGGCTGCCGTCGCGGCGGCGGTAAAGGTGCTCGGTGCTGAACTCCTTGCCGCCGGCGAGGACGGCCTCGCTGGCGGCGATGCCGCGCTCGTAGGCCTCGATGTCCTCGAACAGCACCGCGATCGATTCGCCGACCAGCTCTCCCTCCTCGTAGCCGAACAGCTCGTCGAAGCGGCGGTTGGTCGAGACGATGCGCAGGTCGCGCTCCTGGACGATGCCGAACATGACATTGTCGAGCACCGCCTCCTGCTCCGCCAGCAGGGCTTCGATGCGCATCTCGTTGTGCTTGCGCTCGCTGATGTCGGAGATGATGCCGTCGATCCAGAAGGCGGCGTCGCCGTTCTGGCCCACCGGCTGGCCGCTCTCCAGCACCCAGCGCTCGACGCCGTGGGCATCGACGATCCGGTATTCGATCTCGTAGGGCAGCGCCGCCAGCACCGCTTCCTTGGCCAGGCGCCGCCGCATGCGCCGGTCTTCGGGCGCGACGATGTCGGACCAGCGGTCGGTGTTGGCGCTCATGAACAGACGCGCCGGATAGCCGGAGATGTCCTTGATGGCGTCGCTGACGAAGTCGATGCTGCCGCCCGGGCGGGCGCGGAACACGGCCCCCGGCACCTGGGTCACGATGGTGCGGAAACGCTCCTCGCGGCGGCCGATGTCGGCGAACAGTTCGCGGATCGCGAGCCGCATGGTGTCCATCTGCGCGCCCAGGCGTCCCAGCTCGTCGCGCGAGGCCGGCACCAGCGGGGTGTCGAAGTCGCCGCGCGCGAGGCGGTCGGAAAAGCCGGTCAGGCTGCGCAGCGGCGCCAGCAGGCGGCGCTTGAGCAGCATGACGATCAGCAGCAGCGAGACCGCCAACTGCACCGCCAGTACGCCGGCATAGCGCCACTGCTTGAGGCGCAGGTCGTGCTGGCTGCGGCTGTCGTCCATCTCGACCAGCACGTGGCCGATCGGCTGGCCGTGCACGATCACGGTCCGCTCGGTGCGGAACACCTGGCCCTCGGCGGCGGCGGGGGCGCGCTGGTCGATGAAATCCTCGTCGGTCTGGGCCCGCACCTGCACGTGCAGCACGGCCGGGTCGCGCATCACCGATTCGACCAGCGAACCGGCGGCGTCGGCGTTCATGTTCCACAGCGATTCCTGCATGCCGAGTGCGAGGATGTCGGCATTGCGCTGCAGGGTCTCGTCCAGCATGGTGCGCGCGGCCTGGCGCTCCTGCACCACGACCAGGAAATAGCTGCCCACCAGGGCTGGCACCACCAGCCCGCCGAGCACCATCAGCAGCAGCGCGCCGTACAGCGAACGCCCATACAGGTGCAGCGGCCGCAGGGGCAGCACGCGCTTGGCGACTCTGGACATGAACCTGGAAGCAAACATGGCAGACAGGACGCCAGCGCCCGGAAGCGCCAGCGGATAGGTGTGGATTGCTTGTTTAGTGTTGGCAGATTATGCACACAAAGTTGCCACAAGTCAGCAAATTGTCACGACCGGAAGGCGTATGGACGCGAAGCGTGACCGTGCAGCCACGTTTCGGTATTGCTATGATGCGTCACCACTACTATATAGAAGGAGATGAACGATGAGCTTGTCGATGTATTCCGCATCGGTGCCGGTGTTCCGGCAGGTGCTGGGCAGCCTGTCGGCGATCCTGGACAAGGCCGAGTCCCATGCCGACCTGAAGAAGATCGAGCCGCAGGCCCTGTTGCAGGCGCGCCTGTTCCCGGACATGTTCCCGCTGCTGCGCCAGGTACAGGTGGCGGCCGATTTCGCCAAAGGCACGGTGGCGCGCCTGGGCGGCGTCGAGGTGCCGCGCTACGAAGACGTCGAAACCGACTTCGCCGGCCTGCGCGAGCGCATCGGGAAGACCCTGGCCTTCATCGACAGCGTGCCGCGCGACGCGATCGAGGCCGGCGCCGGCCGCGAGATCACGGTGGGCACGGGCGCCAACCAGCGCCAGTTCAGCAGCGGCCAGCCCTACCTGCTGCACTACGCCCTGCCGAACTTCTACTTCCACGCGACGACCGCGTACGACATCCTGCGCCATAACGGGCTGGAGATCGGAAAGCGCGATTTTATCGGGAGCTTCTGAACGCCGTTCCCGCGAAAGCGGGAACGAAGTAACTTAGGTGTTGCGGCGCGGATAACCCTGCGACAGAATCCGCTGCCACACGACTTCCTTCTCCTCGGACGTCATCGACACCCAGTGCGCCACCTCGACCACGGTGCGGCCGCAGCCGCGGCAGATTTCGTCGAAGGTGGTCGAGCAGACCGCGACGCAAGGTGTGTCCGGACGTTCCGGCAGTGCGGCGCCCATCCGGTCAGCGGGCCGGGCCGACATCGAGCTTGTCCCAGCCTTCGTGGCCGAGCGCTTCCATGGTCTCGATATTCTTCTCGAAGATCGCTTCGGCCTCCGGGAAGGCGTCCACCGCGCGGTCGATGCTTTCCTCGCGCAGCAGCTGCAGGATCGGATAAGGCGCGCGGTTGGTGTAGTTCGAGATGTCGTTCTGGTCGGCGTCCGCGAACTGGTAGTCCGGGTGGAAGCTCGCGACCTGCAGCTCTCCGTCCAGGTGCATGTCCTCGACCGCGGCATCGGCCACGTCCAGGAATTCGTTGAAGTCCAGGAAGTCGTTCAGCACGAAGGGATGGATCAGCAGGGTCGTGTCGATCTTTTCCGGATCGGTATCGGACAGCTCCTGCAGCTCGTTCATCAGGGTTTCGAGCAGCTCTTCCGGCGTGCGCGCCGGCGACACCACGTAGCGCACCTGCTCCTTCACGTACACCGCCTTGGCGAAGGGACACAGGTTCAGGCCGATGACGGCGCGTTCCAGCCAGCGGCGGGTGGCGGCGATGATTTCGTCATCGTCCGCGTTGAGGTTGGCAGTACTCATGATCTTTCTCAAATTGCAAAAAGCGCGGCGCGCAGAGACCGCATTGTACGCGCACTTTGCGTGCCCTCATAGATGGACTGGCAAGCCGGGGTAACTTGGCAGGCACCGCAAACGGCTCTGGTATTAGCCTCCGGCACCGGTTTTTTCCTTGCCTTTATGACTACAGAAACTCTCGACAGGAAATTTATTTGCTTCCATATTTCCAATATACACCCCGGTGTATTTGATTATCCTTGGAAATTTTCCTACGAAAACACTTCCAAACAAGCACATACCCCTGAGTAAGTTGTCAAAATACAAGTAAGCGTTATCAAGTTTGATAGTCAAAAAATTTTGTAACCGAGAGGACTTAATTCTTGACTGGCGCGCCGACCGGTCCGTACACTCCCCGTTTACTCGTCAGTCCTAACCGTTCCTGGACGCAACACTGGAAAGCTATGTACGAAACGACTCGCACCACCCAAGCCCTGGCCTTCGCGATCCTGCTGGCTCCCGCGATCAGCCACGCCGCCGACAGTGCCCCGAGCACGATCACGCAAAGTTCCTCCGGCATCAGCAGCGCCGCGATCGCCAGGCCGGCCCTGCCCGCCTCCCTGACGGCGGTCAAGGCCGACGACTACAAAGACCCCGACCTGTGGGCGCGCATCCGCAGCGGCTACGCGATCCCGGACGTCGACAACGCCCTGGTCGCCAAGCACATCCAGTGGTACGCCAGCCGTCCGGACTACCTGGCGCGCACCTCGGGCCGCGCCTCGCTCTACCTCTATCACGTGGTGCAGGAGCTGGAAAAGCGCGGCATGCCAACCGAACTGGCGCTGCTGCCGGTGATCGAATCCGCCTTCAATCCACAAGCCCTGTCGACCGCCGACGCGTCCGGCCTGTGGCAGTTCGTGCCGGGCACGGGCAAGGATTTCAACCTCAAGCAGAACATGTTCAAGGACGAGCGCCGCGGCGTGCTGGCCTCGACCGACGCCGCCCTCACCTATCTGCAGCGCCTGTACACCATGTTCGGCGACTGGCAGCTGGCCCTGGCTGCGTATAACTGGGGCGAAGGCAATGTCCAGAAGGCGATCCAGAAGAACCGCGCGGCCGGCAAGCCGACCGACTTCGAGAGCCTGGCCGAGCTGATGCCGGCCGAGACCCGCAACTACGTGCCGAAGCTGCAGGCGGTCAAGAACATCATCGCGAATCCCGGCCAGTACGGCGTGAGCCTGCCGGTGATCGACAACCAGCCCTATTTCACCACCGTCGACAAGACCTCGGACATCGACCTGGCCGTGGCCGCCCAGCTGGCCGAGATGTCGATCGACGAGTTCAAGGCCCTGAATCCGCAGTTCAAGAAGCCTGTCATCACCGGCGAATCGACCAAGATCCTGCTGCCGAAGGAAAACGCCGAGAAGTTTCACCTGAACCTGGCCCAGTGGGGTCACGCGCTGTCGTCCTGGACCACCCACAAGATCACCGGCGCCCGCGAAACGATCGCCTCGCTGGCCTCGAAGTTCGGCACCACGCCGGAAGTCATCCGCCAGGCCAACAACATCCCGCCGCAGATGCGCCTGAAGGCCGGTTCGACCATCCTGGTGCCGAAGACCAGTACCTCGACCGCCTCGGACATCGCCGAGAACATCATCGACAACGCCCAGATCGCCCTCGAAGCGGACCGCGGCGACAGCAAGCGCAAGGGCCAGAAGCTCAGCGGCGCCCAGCGCATCAAGGCCAGCGCGGCGAACGCCGTGGCCGAGATCAAGGCCCGCGTTTCGCGCGGCAACAAGCCGGCGCTGAACTCGCACGGCCGCAAGCACCGCTAAGCGCCCCGGGCAGCCTTCCACTGCGTCGCTGCACTGCGGCATGAACCTCCCCGCAAGCCGGCCTGCACGATACGCGCAGGCCGTGCACGCTTTGCGAAAATACGGTATAGTGTCGTTTGTGCGTTGCAAAACGCGTTCGCGTACACGTCGTCGCGGCAATGCACCGGTAATACCGTAGCAAGACAATTAGCAAGCTTCGCAAGCCCAGGTATCGTAGAAAGATACCTTTCCATAAAGCCCCCCCGCCCTGTGTGCCGTTTGTTAAAAGGCACCATCCCGGCGCAAAGCTTTTGTGCCGAAATTTCTTTCGTTTCTGAGTCATTTCGTATTGTTGGCTCGCGTTGCTATTTCGCGTTCCGCTGTTGAATAGCGTAGCGCTCACCGATTTATACCGAGAGTAAAGAACACAATGAGTTTTGAAGCACTAGGCTTACACACGTCCATCGTCAAAGCAGTGTCGGTTGCCGGCTATGAAAAGCCGACCCCGGTGCAGGAGCAGGCTGTGCCCGCCGGCATCGCCGGCCGCGACCTGCTGGTCTCGTCGCAAACCGGTTCGGGCAAGACCGCGGCATTCATGCTGCCGGCCCTGAACAAATTCGCCAACCAGGAAGCGGCCCCGATCGGCCGTACCCCGGCCCAGGAAGCGCAAGCCGCCAAAGCGCGTGGCGAGCGCGTCCGTTTCAAGCCGGCCCAGCCGAAAATGCTGGTCCTGACCCCGACCCGCGAGCTGGCCCTGCAGGTCACCAGCGCCACCGAGCAGTACACGGCCTTCATGCGCCGCATCCGCGCCGTCTCGATCCTGGGCGGCATGCCCTACCCGAAACAGATGCAGCTGCTGGCGAAGAATCCTGAAATCCTGGTGGCGACCCCGGGCCGCCTGATCGACCACATGGAGTCCGGCAAGATCGACTTCTCCCAGCTCGAGATCCTGGTGCTGGACGAAGCCGACCGCATGCTCGACATGGGTTTCATCGAAGACATCGAGAAGATCGTCGCCGCGACCCCCGATTCGCGCCAGACCATGCTGTTCTCGGCCACCCTGGACGGCGTGGTCGGCAACATGGCCCGCCGCATCACCAAGGACCCGATGGTGATCCAGATCGCCAGCGGCACCAAGCGCCACGAGAACATCGTGCAGAAGGTGCACTTCGTCGACGACCTGTCGCACAAGAACCGCCTGCTCGACCACCTGCTGCGCGACGAAACGCTGGACCAGGCCGTGGTGTTCACCGCCACCAAGCGTGACGCCGACATGATCGCCGACCGCCTGAACATCGCGGGCTTCGCGGCCGCCGCCCTGCACGGCGACATGCACCAGGGTGCACGCAACCGCACCCTGGACAGCATGCGCCGCGGCCAGGTGAAGGTGCTGGTCGCCACCGACGTCGCCGCCCGCGGCATCGACGTGCCGACCATCACCCACGTGGTGAATTACGACCTGCCGAAGTTCCCGGAAGACTATGTGCACCGCATCGGCCGTACCGGCCGCGCTGGCCGCAACGGTATCGCCGTTTCGCTGGTGAACCATGCGGAAGGCATCAACGTCAAACGCATCGAACGCTTCACCAAGCAGACCATCCCGGTCGACGTGGTCGCAGGCTTCGAGCCGAAGCGTTCGGCACCGGCGCGTTCGGGCAACCGTCCGGGCTGGAAGCCGGGCGACGGCCGCAACAGTTCGGGCAAGCCGGGCCAGCGCAGCTTCCACAAGCCGGGCTCCGGTCCGCGTGAAGGCGGCTTCCGCAGCGAAGGCAGTGGCTACCGCGCCGATGGCGAAGGCCAGCGCCGCGAAGGCGGCTACAACCGCGAAACCCGTCCGGCCGGCGCATACAACCGCGAAGGCGGCCCGCGCCGCGACAGCGCCAGCGCCCCGCGCGAAGGCGGCTTCCGCTCCTCGCACCCGCGTTCGGCGGACAACGCCCGCCGCACCTTCGGCGATCGCTGATCTCCGGATCGTGTGAGTGTCAAAAAGGCTGCTTCGGCAGCCCTTCAAGAAAAAGCTGCTTCGGCAGCTTTTTTTTCGTCCGTACTCAGGGCGCGCAGGTACGGAAACCGGCAAAGATGTCGTCGCGCTCCGGCGTGTAGAAATTGCGGAAATGCGGACTGCGCAGGCGCGCCGGGGTAGCGAAGGATGCGCCGCGCAGCACCTGGCGGCTGCCGAACCAGGGCGCGGAATATTCGAGGTAGCGGTCCGGCGCGAAGCCGGGGAAAGGCAGGAAGGGCGAAGCCGTCCATTCCCACACGCTGCCCCAGGCGAAATCCGGATGGCCGGACAGCGCCGCGAACTCCCATTCGTCCTCGGTCGGCAGGCGCCGCCCGCTCCAGCGGCAAAAGGCCTGGGCTTCGTGCAGGTTCAGGTGGCGTACCGCGGCGTCCGGGGCGAGCGCCACGCGGCGGCCGAAGCGCAACTGCTGCCAGCCGTCGTCGCCGCCGCGCCGCCAGTAGCGCGGCGCCGAACGCGCCGACTCCTTCAGCCACGCGCGGCCCGCCTCGCTCCAGTGCCCCGCATCCCGGTAGCCGCCATCCTCGACGAAAGCCAGGTAGCGGGCATTCGTCACCGGCGCGGCATCGATCGCGAACGGGGCCACGCGGCACCGCGCGGCCGCCTTCTCGTTGTCGAACACGAAGCCGCGCGACTGGTCGCCGCCACGAAGGAAAACACCGCCCCCGAAGCCGATCTCGCCGGCCTGTGGCGGCGGCGCCGGCATGGTTCCGCTCATCTCGCTGCGCAGGCCCAGGCCGAGGGTCTGCATCGTGTACAGCAGGGCTTCGCCATGCATGTCCTCGTGCGCCAGCGCCAGCCGGTAGGGATAGAGGGCGGCATCGTCGACCGGCTCGCCGGCCAGGCCTTCCTGGATCCGCTCCAGCACTTCGGCGCAATAGGTCCGGATCGCGCCCGTGCCCGGCAGGTCGAGCGCCCAGCGCGTGCGGTGGGCCACCAGGTTCGAATCGAACCAGTCGTCGCCGCGCGCCAGCAGGCTGTGGCCGAAGGCGTCGCCCGGACGGCTGCTGGCGGCCCGGCGCACCACGAACCATTCGGCAAACCAGGCCGTATGGCCCAGTTCCCACAGCGGTGGATTGATGATGCCCAGGCGCGGCACGCGGGCGCTGTCGGCATAGCCCGCCTCCGCCAGGGTATCGAACAGCGCGAGCGTATAATGCCGGGCATCCCGCAGCATGCCGGCCAGCCGGCCGGGTCCGGCGTGCCGGAACGATGGGTCGTGTTGGTCCATGCGGCATT
Organism: Massilia sp. 05N420; assembly: GCF_056397205.1. NCBI lineage: Bacteria > Pseudomonadati > Pseudomonadota > Betaproteobacteria > Burkholderiales > Oxalobacteraceae > Massilia > Massilia sp. 05N420. Next base: position 28,399 of record NZ_JBFTMX010000027.1, on the reverse strand, counting down.
CTACGATCGTTTTGCAGAATTTATCCTGAGCCGATGGCGCGTCCCCACATCCTGATCGTCAGCCCCGCCTCCGCCCGCGAGAACAACGGCAACTGGCAAACCGCCAGCCGCTGGATGCGCTTCCTCGGCGCACGCGGCAAGGTGACGGTGGCGCGCGGCTGGGACAGCGGCCAGCCCACCCCCGACCTGCTGGTGGCCCTGCACGCGCGCCGCTCCGCCGGCGCCCTGGCCGCGTTCGCCGCGGCGCACCCGGACCGCCCCAGCCTGCTGGTCCTGACCGGCACCGACCTCTATCGCGACATCCACGAAGACGCCGTCGCGCGCGCCTCGCTCGCGCACGCCGGCGCGCTGGTGGTGCTGCAGCCGCGCGGTCTGGACGAACTGGACGCGTCCTCGCGCGCCAAGGCCCATGTGATCTGCCAGTCGGCGCCGATGCTGCACCCGGCACGCCCGCACGCGGGCACGCGCGACATCGCCATGATCGGCCACCTGCGCGCAGAAAAAGACCCCCTCACCTTCATGCGCGCGGCCGCCCTGGTGCGCAGTCCCGGCGTGCGCCTGCTGCACGTGGGCGGCGCCCTCGATCCGCAACTTGCCGACGCCGCGCTTGCGGCGCAGGCGAACACGCCGCGCTACCGCTGGCTGGGCGCCCTGCCCCACATGCCCGCACGGCGACGGCTGGCCCGCTGCCGCGCGATGGCGATCTGCTCGCGCATGGAGGGCGGCGCCAACGTGATCATCGAGGCGGTGACCAGCGGCGTGCCGGTGCTGGCCTCCGATATCCCGGGCAACCGCGGCATGCTTGGCGAAGACTACGCCGGCTTCTTTCCGCTCGGGGACGCCGCCGCGCTGGCCGGCCTGATCGACCGCATCAGCATGGACGAGCGCTTCCATGCGAAACTGCTGCGCCAGTGCGCGGCGCGGCGCCGGCTGTTTGCCCCTGCCAGGGAACGAGCGGCACTGCTCGACCTGGTGGATAATCTCCTTTTACGCAATCCTTGACGAGCCATCCATGACTACTCCTGACCAAGCCATCAAACTGACCTCCTTCTCGCACGGCGGCGGCTGCGGCTGCAAGATCGCGCCCGGCGTGCTGTCCGAGATCCTGAAGAAGTCGAACGGCTTCCCGGTGCCGAAAGAACTGATGGTCGGGATCGAGACGGCCGACGACGCCGCCGTCTACAAGCTCAACGACGAGCAGGCCCTGATCGCCACCACCGACTTCTTCATGCCGATCGTCGACGATCCCTTCGACTTCGGCCGCATCGCCGCCACCAATGCGATCTCCGACGTGTACGCGATGGGCGGCACGCCGATCATGGCCCTGGCCCTGGTCGGCATGCCGGTCAACAAGCTGCCGCTGGAGACGATCGGCAAGATCATCCAGGGCGGCGAATCGATCTGCGCCGAAGCCGGCATCCCGATCGCCGGCGGCCACACGATCGACTCGGTCGAGCCGATCTACGGCCTGGTGGTGATGGGCCTGGTGCATCCCTCGAAGGTCAAGCGCAATGCCGATGCCCGCGCGGGCGACGTCCTCGTGCTCGGCAAGCCGCTGGGCGTGGGCGTGCTGTCGGCGGCGCTGAAGAAGGACAAGCTGGATGCCGAAGGCTATGCGGCCATGATCGCCAACACCACGAAGCTCAACAAGCCGGGCAAGGCGCTGGCGGAACTGGCGGGTGTGCACGCGCTGACGGACGTCACCGGCTTCGGCCTGCTGGGCCACCTGCTGGAACTGGCGCGCGGCGCCGGCTTGAGCGCACAGCTGGACATGGCGAAGATCCCGCTGCTGCCGGGCGTCGAGCAGCTGGCCCACGAGGGCTACTTCACGGGCGCCTCCGGCCGCAACTGGGACGCCTACGGCATGGACGTCGAGCTCGGCGCCGGCGTCGGCGATACCCAGCGCGTGCTGCTGACCGACCCGCAGACCTCCGGCGGCCTGCTGGTGTCCTGCGACCCGGGAACCGTCGACGAGGTGCTGGCCCTGTTTGCGCGCGAAGGCTTCGGCCATGCAGCCGTCATCGGCCGCATGGAGGCGGGTGCCGCGCGTGTAAAGGTTGCCTGAGCAGGGCCGCTAGACGCTGAACAGCCCGGCGTCGCGTTCCGATGAGCGGCGCCGGGATCAATGCCTTCGGATCTTTCAGGCCGGCGCCGACGGCGCCTGCGCCTCCCCTCCCAGTAACAGTTTCCGTTCAGGACTGGCATGATGCCTTCCCGGATGCGTTTCGGCTCGGCCGGGCGTCGAGCTCGGCGGGATGGAGGAATTCGCTGTCGCCACGGATGCGCAGCGGCGCCGGCCGGCCCAGCGATACCAGCACACAAGCCAGGCCCAGCAGGCCCAGCACGAAGGCGGCGAGCGCCAGCGCGACGGCAAGCGGAAGGCCGAGGAACAGGATGTCATCCATGGTAACTCCCGGTAAGGAGCGTGTAATGTGCCACCTTGGCGTCCAAAGGCTTTGAGTGATCTCAACAATCTTTTGAGAAACTTTTGCGTGGCAACCAAACGACAAGCCAATAAACGCTTGACAGACCAAACAATATTCACATAGAGTGAAGAAATGTTCTCCCAACTGCCTCTGTCGACCCTCCTACCGCTGACCGGCGCCCTACTGCCGGCCGGCCTGCTACTACGCGCCTGAAAAGCCGCCGTACCCGTACCCGGCCACCCTCCGCCGGAACCCGTAGCCCCAAGGAAGTCGTACCGATGCACTCCGAAACCACGTTCACCTCTCACCCGATCCGCACCAGCCGTGTGCCGTTCCGCTCGCGCTCGAAGCGTAGAGCGGCGCTAAAGCTAGCGATCGGTTGCCGGGCCTCGCGTCATGTGGCCCGTCCGGCAGCCAACGCCACACCGCCGATCCAGGCACCCCGCTTCAGCTGAACAATTCGCGATAGATCCAGGAGTATGACCATGTTGACCAATCCCGCCGCCAAATACCGTCCCTTCCCCGCCGTCCAGTTGGCCGACCGCCAGTGGCCGAGCCGCGTCATCACCCAGCCGCCGATCTGGATGAGCACCGACCTGCGCGACGGCAACCAGGCGCTGATCGAGCCCATGAGCCCCGAGAAGAAGCTGCGTTTCTTCGAAAAACTGGTGGCGATCGGGATCAAGGAGATCGAAGTCGGCTTCCCCTCGGCGTCCCAGACCGATTTCGACTTCGTACGCATGCTGGTCGAAGAGAACCGCATCCCCGACGACGTCAGCATCATCGTGCTGACCCAGGCCCGCGATGAACTGATCCGCCGCACCGTCGAATCCTGCATCGGCGCCAAGCGCGCCATCGTCCACGTCTACAACTCGGTGGCGCCGGTGTTCCGCCGCGTGGTGTTCGGCATGGACCAGGACGAGATCGTGCGGATCGCCGTCAACGGCACCCGCCTGATCAAGGAACTGGTCTCCAAACATCCGGAAACCCGGTGGGGCTTCGAGTATTCGCCGGAATCCTTCTCGACCACCGAGCTGGATTTCGCCAAGCGCATCGTCGACGCCGTCAGCGCAACCTGGCAGCCGACCCCGGACGCCCCCATGATCGTCAACCTGCCCTCGACCGTCGAGGCCAGCACCCCGAACGTCTACGCCGACCAGATCGAATGGATGTCGCGCCACCTCGAGCGCCGCGACAGCCTGGTCATCAGCGTACACCCGCATAACGACCGCGGCACCGCCGTCGCCGCCGCCGAGCTGGCCGTGATGGCCGGTGCCGACCGCGTCGAAGGCTGCCTGTTCGGCAACGGCGAGCGCACCGGCAACGTCGACCTGGTGACCCTGGCGCTGAACCTCTACACCCAGGGCGTGCACCCGGGCCTGGACTTCTCGGACATCGACTCGGTGCGCCAACTGGTCGAGGAATGCAACCAGCTCCCTGTTCACCCGCGCCATCCGTATGTGGGCGACCTCGTGTTCACCGCCTTCTCCGGCTCGCACCAGGACGCGATCAAGAAGGGCTTCGCGGTGCAGAAGAGCGACGCGATCTGGGAAGTGCCCTACCTGCCGATCGACCCGGCGGATCTCGGCCGCAGCTACGACGCCGTCATCCGCGTCAACAGCCAGTCCGGCAAGGGCGGCATGGCCTACCTGCTCGAGCAGGAATACGGCCTCGAGCTGCCGCGCCGCCTGCAGATCGAATTCTCGCGCGTGGTCCAGCGCCATGCCGACGCCACCGGCACCGAAGTCGCGGCATCGAGCATCCACGCCCTGTTCGCACGCGAATATTTCGACCAGGAGAACCCGGCCTACCGCTACGTCTCGCACCGCATGGCCGAGGACAGCGAAGGCGAACACCGCGTCGACATCGATGTCTCGGTCGAGCACGACCGCGTGACCGCCAGCCATCACGGCCAGGGCAACGGCCCGATCGACGCCTTCGTCAGCGCACTCGGCCTCGACATCCGCCTGATGGACTACCACGAGCACGCGATCGGCTCGGGCGCCGACGCCAGGGCGGCCTGCTACGTCGAACTGCGCCTCGGGAACGGCCCGACCCTGTTCGGCGCCGCCATCGACAGCAATATCGTGACCGCTTCCTTCAAGGCCGTGCTGTCGGCCGTGAACCGCCACATCGCCATGGCCAGCGAGCAGCCGGTGGCCCGCGCGGCCTGATGGGTTCGGAGGCGACTGCCAGGCGCTTGCCGCCGCGGCTGGATTTGCAGCCGGCGGCGGTGCGCGAGCGGAAGGCCGCGCAGGTGCGCGGCGTATCGTCGATCCAGGCGATGCGCGAAGCGATCCGCGAGGCCTCGCGCGCCCTGCCGCTCATCCGTGAAGTACCGCGCGTCGGCCGGCTCGATAACGCGGGCTTCCGCGCCCGCGCCGCCGAGGGCCTGCCTTTCCTGATCGCCGGCGCGGTCAAGCGCTGGCCCCTGCGCGCACTGACCCCGGATGCACTGCGCGAGCGCTTCGGCGACGTGCCCGTGCGTGCACGCGTCGGCGACTACGTGGCCACCGCCTTCGCCCCCGACCGGGCAATGCGGGACATGTCCTTGCGCGACTACCTCGAGCTCGGCACGGCGCCCGACAGCGAGCTGCCGCCCTACGTCGGCAACCTGGAACTGCGCGAACTGAACGCCATGTGCCACTGGCCGTCCTGGTTCGAGCGCATGGGACCGCCGCGCTTCTGGCTCGGCCCGGCGCGCACCGTCACGCCGCTGCACTGCGACTACGACGACAATATCTTTGCCCAGATCTGGGGCAGCAAGCGCATCTTCCTGGCGCCGCCCCACCACGACGCCTTCCTCTACACCCGCGAAGCCAACCCGGTGCTGTTCGGCTCCCCCTTCGATCCGGAAGCGCCTGACTTCGTCGCCTTCCCGCTGGCGCGCCAGGCCGCCATCGTCGAGGTGGTGGTCGAGCCGGGCGACATGCTGTACGTGCCGGCCGGCTGGTATCACCAGGTCCGGGCGCTGAGCTTCTCCTTATCTTCGAACCGCTGGGCGCGCGGGGTGCCGCTGGCTCTCAAGGAAGGCGCCTGAGTACAGGGCCGCCGGCGAAACGCAGCCGGTACCAGGCGATGCCGAGCAGTTCATACGCCGCATACCAGGAGCGCCGCATTCCCTCGGCGCTCGGCACCCAGGAACCGAGGGAGCGCGCCTGGTCGCCGAAGAACATGGTGGGCGCACTGACCACCTCCAGGCCTTCGCGCTCGAAGGCGCTGCGGGAGCGCGGCATGTGCATCGCATCGGTCACGAGCAGGATGCGCCTGACGCCATCCTGGCGCAGCATCGCGGCGCTGTAGGCCGCGTTCTCGAAGGTGTCGCGCGAGCGCGGCTCGATCCACCTGACCGGCACGCCGAAATCCTCGCGCAGCGCGATCGCCATGGCGTCCGCCAGGGCCTCCGCGCCGGCCTTGCCTTCGGACTGGACCGCCTTGGCGCCAAGGCCGCCGCTGACGAGCACCGGCAATCCGGTACGCCGCTGCAGGTGGGCCGCATAGCGCAGGCGGGCCAGGGCCAGGTAGTCGGGGATGTCGCGGCCGCCGTATTCGGGCGCATCCTGCAGGCGGCCGGCCGCCAGCACGACGATCGCCTGGGCGCCGGCGCGCTCCGGCGCCAGCAGCGGCGCCGTCATCCCTTCCAGCGGCCTGACCAGGAGCGAAGCGCCGGCGGTGGTCGACAGGAAGGCCAGCAGCGCCAGGCCGGTGCCGGCGACGATGCGTCCGGCGCGCGGCCAGCGGTGCCAGATCGCCAGTCCGATCAGGATCAGCAGGAACAGGTTGGCGGGCGGCAGGATCAGGTCGCGCGGGATGGCGTTGAGCAGGTCGAGCAATGGCGTGAGGGTCATGGAATGGCAATTTTTGGCCAGTGGCGAGCCTTGGATGGAAATAAATCTTTAAATTATTTGACGTTTGTTACATTTGGAGAGCTCGTTTCTATTTCCTTGTGGAAATATAGAGCTTCCTGCGCTTCACACCGCGCAGAAGCGATAACGTCCAAACGTCGATATCAGAAAAGGAGTTCACCAATGTTTGCAAAAGTACTTAAAGCCGGCTTCATATTCGTAGGAATTTGTTCCTTCGCCGCACCGGCAGGGGCGACGACGGCACAGTTCCTTTCCCGACTATATACCGAGGGTCTGGGCCGGGCTCCCGACCCTGGAACGTGGAAGGCGAATCCTCTGTTTCTCGCGACCCCATCCAACTGCACTTCACTCGACTTCGCCAGTCTCGCGATCAACGTCTACACTTCTTCTGAGTACAATAACCTCGCGTACACCAACAAGGAGAAGATACTCACATTGTACCGGGGCATCCTGAACCGCGAACCGGAAAGCGCGAGCGCCATCCAATACTATGCTTCCTTGCTGGATTCCGGCTCCCCGATCACGTCGCTCATTAACGAATTCGTTAGCAGCAGCGAATTTGCGAATCTACGCAATAACAAAATTTGCGCACCGATTCCGATTGGACAAGACACGTTGTATACCTGGGGACAGCAACCAGCGATTCCACTTGACGCCGGCGCCAGTTCCATGTCTGCCGCCACGCTGCAAGGATTGATCAATACGGCAAATAACGGTGCGAACAAGGTTGTGAGCCTGCCGCAAGGTACGGTCGTTTATGCGGATCAAACGATCTTTATCCCGGCTGGCGTCACCTTAACAACTGCCGGGAATATCGTACGTGGCCAATACGCAAAAATGGCGCGAATTGTGCGGTCAGCCAATTTCTCAGACTCCACCATTGTGATGTATGGATCCACTGGTACACAGCCAGGCGCAGTACTGGATCGCATTTGGGTGGCAGGGCAGCGCAACCAAATCGTCAACGGCACCACCATCAACTACACAAAGGTGGGCTATAGCGTTCTGATTTCCAGCGGGAATAACGCCAGCGTCATCAACAGCCGATTCGACACGCCGGTTGGGGGAACGAATATCGGCATCGACGGATCGGAGCCGACAGGGGTCGCATGCAACCACGTCAGCGTCAGCGGCAATATCCTAACTGCTTACTCGAACACTCATTATGGCGGTCAGAATTATTATCCGTTTAGCGACGGCATTACGTCCAAATGTGCCGACACCACGATCGCGAACAATACGGTAATGGATGCCAGCGACGTAGCGATCATTCAATTCTATACTGCGGGGCTTCAGAATGTCCAAGCCAGCAAAGCAACCGGCAATCTCATCATCTCGACCGGCGTCTCCACATTTGCCGCAATGATGTACGAGCCGTTTTATTATGCGGGCTCGACACCGATCGTGCGCGACTTTACCGGAGCTTCATTCTCTGGAAACACTTTCTTTGCCGCCGAAGGCACTCGCTTCGAAATCGGAATTTCAGCGGGACGGCGTCCATGGAACAACCTTACCTCGTATATTAACGGAGGCGAGGTTAGCAACAACACCAATGCAGGCATTCCAACGACCATGCAAGTTGGCATAGGTGTGGGGTACGCAAAGAATACATCTGTCACCAACAACAGCCTGAACTACTCGCCCTATACAAAGACTGTCGCCCAGGATCCCCTGGCCAAGTGCCCAACCAGATCGGCAATTGTGACAGACAACATACAAAACACCACAATCATTGGCAACACGTCGAATGGCAGTTCGGCACTGCCGGTTGCCGGCGACCTGACTTGCAATTTCTGATTCGCGGCTGAGTAGCACGAGGCTCCACTGCTGGAGCCTCGCAAGCCAAACAAGGCCAGCAAGGTCGTCGGCGTGGCGGTGCATCGGCCGCCGTTCATTCCTGCGGCCGCGTCTCCATCTTTTTCGGCTCGCCCCTCGCCCCTCCCTGCTGTCCGACCCGCTCGTACTCGGCAATCACCTGGGCCCCGAACAGCAGCAGCGCGGCCCCGATCTCGAGGCTGAACATGACCACGATGGCGGTGCTCATCGAGCCGTACACCACGTTCACCTTCGACAGCGTGGTGAAGTACCAGACCAGCACATGGCGCGCGATCTCCCACAGCAGGGCCGCGGTCACGCCGCCCACCAGCGCGTGCGACAGCGACAGCCGTCCCACCGGCATCACCATGTAGATCGAGGTCAGCACGAGGATTTCGCCGGCAAGTCCCAGCAGGTAGAGCAAGGCGCCCGACACGCCGTGCAGCGACCAGCTGTAGCCGAACAGGTTGACGCTCTCGGTGCCGATCACCTGCAGGGTGCCGGCCACCAGGGTCACGATCATCACGCCGAAGCCCAGCGCCAGGATGTAGCAGTAAGGGAGCAGCGCCGACACCAGGAAGTGGCGGCGCCGCACCGCCACGCGGTGCACGAAGATCACGCTCATGGCGTTTTCCAGCACCGTGAAGGCGAAGGAGCTGAAGAACAGCATGGTGGCGACCAGCACCCAGGTGATCAGGTCGCGCTCGTCGAGGAAGTGGGCGACCTCGGTGACGATGGCGCCCGACTGGCCGGGAAGCAGCAGCTCGAGGTAGCGGCGCATGGTCAGCAGCAGTTCGGCCTCGTTCAGGAAGTGCGAGAGCACCACCACCACCAGCATCAGGAAGGGCACGATCGACAGCAGCGCGTAATAGGCGACGGCGCCGGCCAGCAGCAGGCCCTGGTTGGCGCGGAAGCATTTCAGGACACCGAGGGCGAATTCCAGCGGATGGCCCAGGATGTAGAGGTTCGCGCGCCGGTTCAGGAGCCGCAGGCGCAGGCCGCGCGTCACCTTCATCGGGCCAGCCTGATCCCGGTGAACTGCCAGCGCGCGCCCGCCGGGAAGAAGTTGCGGTAGCTGGCGCGCGCGTGGCCGTGCGGGGTGGCGCAGGACGAACCGCGCAGCACGTACTGGTTGACCATGAACTTGCCGTTGTACTCGCCCAGCGCGCCGGCCGCCGGCGCATAGCCCGGATACGGCGCGTAGCTGCTGGCGGTCCACTGCCAGCATTCGCCGAACATCTGCGCCAGGCCATCGCTGCCGGCCGCGCGCGGATGCAGGTCGCCGCAGGCGATGGCGACGTCGCGCGCCGCGAATTCCCATTCGGCCTCAAGCGGCAGGCGGGCGCCGCGCCAGCGCGCGTAGGCGTCGGCCTCGTACAGCGAGACGTGGGTGACCGGACGCGCCAGATCGAGCGGTTGCATGCCATGCAGCGTAAACTCCATCCAGCCTCCCTCTTCCCGGCGCCAGTAGAGCGGCTGTTCGATCTCGCCGCCGCAGACCCGATCCCAGCCATCCGACAGCCACAGGGCCGGGTCGCGGTAGCCGCCGGCCTCGACGAACTCGAGGTATTCGCCGTTGGTCGCCAGGCGCGAGGCCAGCTGGAAGGGCGCCAGGTACTGGCGGTGGCGCGGCAGTTCGTTGTCGAAGCTGAAGCCGGCGCCGCGGTGGCCGATCTCGGCCAGGCCGCCGTCGAAGTCCAGCCAGGAGAGCTGTCCCGCCGGACAGGATTCCGGCAGCGGCGAGGCCAGGTAGGCCGGCGCCAGCGGGTTCTGCGCCAGCAGGTGCTTGACGTCGGTGAGCATCAGTTCCTGGTGCTGCTGCTCGTGCTGCATGCCCAGTTCCACCAGCGCCGCGAGCTCGCGGGCCAGTTCGCCGTCCTGCGGCGCGGCCTGCAGCAGGCAGGCGATGCGGGCGTCGACGTCATGCCTCCAGGCCAGCACCTCGTCGTAGGCGGGACGCGTCAGCAGGCCGCGCTGAGGCCGCGGGTGCCGGGCGCCGACGCCGTTGTAATACGAATTGAACAGCACCCGGAAAGCCGGATGAAAGGGCCGGAAGCCCGGCTCGTGCGGCTCCAGGATGAAAGTCTCGAAGAACCAGGTGGTGTGGGCCAGRTGCCATTTGATCGGGCTGGCGTCCGGCATCGACTGCGCGCAGCAGTCTTCGCTCGACAAGGGTTCGGCCAGGTGCAGCGAGCGTTGGCGCACCTGTTCGAATTGGCGGGCCTGGCGGTGTTCGTTCGCTCCCATGATTTCCTCCGTCTCGGGGGATCAGTGCATGGCGCCCGGGCGGATCGCCCGCGCGTGGATCACGGCGAACCAGGCGCGCGCATCGGTCCAGATGCCGGAGGCGGCAAAGCCGGCCTGCTCCAGCAGTTCGACCGCGGCGGCCGGGCGGTACTTGTAGCTGTTCTCGGTGTGGATGCATTCGCCGGCTTCGAAGCGGCGGCAGGCGCCCTGCCAGCTCACCAGCTGGGTGGTCCTGGCTTCCAGGTGCATCTCGACCCTGCCCATGCGTTCATTGTAGAAGCCCCGGTGGCGCCAGGCGCGGATGTCGAAGTCGGCGCCCAGCAGTCGGTTCGCGTGGCGCAGCACGTTCAGGTTGAAGGCGGCCGTCACGCCGAGGGCGTCGTCGTAGGCGGCGTTCAGCACCGCGCGGTCCTTGGCGAGGTCGATGCCGATCAGGATGCCGCCGTCCGGGCCGCACTGGGCGCGCACGCGGCGCAGGAAGGCCAGCGCCTCGTCCGGCGTGAAGTTGCCGATCGAGGAACCGGGATAGAAGAACAGGCGGCGCTCGCGGCGCACGATGTCCGGCAGCTGCCAGTCGCCGCCCGAGAAGTCCATGCCGAGGGCGTTCATCTCGATGTGGCGGAAGCGCTGGCGCAGGCGCTCGACGGCGTCCTGCAGGAAGTTGGCCGAGATATCGACCGGCACGTACTGGGCCGGGTGCAGCAGCGGGAACAGGCGCGCGGCCTTGGCGCAGTTACCGGCGCCGAGGTCGATCAGGGTGCTGCCCTGGCCGACCGCGCGCGCGATCTCGGCGCCGTGGCGCTCGAAGATCAGGGCCTCGGTGCGGGTCGGATAGTACTCGGGCAGTTCGCAGATCGCCTCGAACAGCTTGGAACCGAGTGCGTCGTACAGGAACTTGGGCGAGATGCAGGCTTCGCGGGCGCGCAGCCCGGCGTCCAGTTCGGCGCGCAGGCGCAGGGCCCCGGCCGAGGTGTCGACAGCGGTATCGGCGGCCGGCATCGGCGCGCCGTCGGCTTGGTCCTGCGTCGGGTGGTTCGACATCGGTGAGCCCCTGGAATGTTGACGATTTTCCATCATACGCGAATTACGTCATTCCCTGCGCATGCTACAGTAGCAGTCTATGCTCGAACTCGTCGACCTCACCAAATCCTACGGCGGCCGCACCGTGCTGGCCAATCTCTCCTACCGCTTCGCAGCCGGCGAATTCGTCGCCGTGATGGGGGAATCCGGAGTCGGCAAGTCCACCCTGCTGAACCTGATCGCCGGCCTGGATGCGCCCGACAGCGGCCAGGTCGTGGTCGACGGCGTGCCGATGTCCGCGCTCGACGACGATGCCGCCACCAGGTTGCGCCGCAGCCGCATGGGCTTCATCTTCCAGGCCTTCCACGTGCTGCCGCACCTGACCCTGGAACAGAACGTCGCCCTGCCGCTGCTGCTGAACGGCAGCGCCGACACCGCCCGCGCGCGGGCCATGCTGGACGCCGTCGGCCTGAAGGGGCGCGGCGCCGATTTCCCGCGCCAGCTGTCCGGCGGCGAGCTCCAGCGGGTGGCGATCGCGCGCGCCCTTGTGCACCGTCCGGCCCTGCTGCTGGCCGACGAACCGACCGGGAACCTCGACCCGGAAACGGCGGACGGCATCCTGCACCTGCTGCGTGCCGAGATCCGCGAAAGCGGCGCCGGCGCCATCATGGTCACCCACTCGCACGCCGCCGCGGCGATGGCCGATCGGGTCCTCGTCTTGACACGTTCTGGGCTGAAATTAATGTAAGTTCCACGCAGAAAGCCAGAAGTTATGGGCTTTTATTCATGAACAGTGCGTCAAGATTGACAAAATCGTAGTAGCATTCCAACAAACCCACCCAGCATAAGTCAGCACAATACGGTCGGGCAGGAGCGTCGAACACAGGGCTCAGGGCAAGGCGCACTGTCGAAGACAGTACGTCGGTACGGCGAGACAGGGCAACGCCGCCATGCGTCCTTGGTTCACTCTCCACTCCAAAACAGTCGGTCTGTCTTGAATTTTCATCCATCACGGAGGAGTTCATGAGCGTACGACAGAAAAAACAGGAGCTGCTCGAGGCGATGCACCGCGCCCGGGCGCTGGAGCCGTCGAGTTTCGTTCCGAATCCCCTGCTCGACACCCTGATTCAACGCATGCAGCTGAAGAACGACGCGGAGCTGTGCCGCGTGCTCGAAGTGCAGCCGCCCATCATCAGCAAGATCAGGCACCGCAAGCTGAACGTCGGTGCCACCATCCTGCTGAGGATGCACGAGAAGTCGAATATCCCGATCCGTGAGCTGAAGGAGCTCACGGCCGAGGCGCGGGCGCAGGCGGAGGCGCAGGCCTTGGGGCGGACGACGCACTGAGCGGATGCGGGCGCGGCGGGGCCGGTCCATGCGGCAGGACGCTGCCGGGCCGGCGCGGCGCGCTCTCATTCTCCAGGCGGGCGTCCGGTCTTGAGCTGAGGCAGGCCGGAGAGTACGGCGCGCAGGCTCGTCACGTCGAGCTGGCCCAGCAGGGCCACGCCGATGCGCAGCAGTTCGCTCTTCTTGACCTCGAAGCCGGCCTTCAGGCAGGCCTGCTTGACGGCGCCGAGGACGGCGTATTCCTGCTCGGGCATGGTGAAGCTGTCGCGCACCAGGGTCGGGCGCGCCTGCGTGGCCGCTTCGGGCCGGACGATCCCGACGTCGCGGCCGGCGCGCGCCTTCGCGGCCGGCTTTGCGGCCGGCTTCACTGCGGGCTTTGCGGCCGCCTTTGCAGCCGGTTTTGCGACGGCTTTCGCCGCTGCCCTGGCTGCCTTTGCGGCCGGCGTGGCGGCGCCCTTTGCGGCCGCCGGCTTCTTGGCCGCCGGTTTGCGCGCGCTCGCGGCGGATTTCACCGCCGCGGCCTTGGCGGTGCCGGCGGTCTTCGCGGTAGTCTTCGCAGCCGACCTGGCTGGCGACACGGAAGCCTTCGATGCTGTCGCGCGCGCCGTTTTCGCGGCGGCGCCGGCGGCTGTTGTCCTCGCCATCCCCTACTCCATCGTCAAACAAACCAAACAATATAGTCGATTTGCAGCCGATCCGGAAGGGCGGCACGCAAGCGGCCCGTGCCCGCTCAATGCGCTTCGTCGGCGAAGGCGTCGGATATCGCGGCGAATTCCGCTTCGATCTCGAAGAAGGCGTCCAGCACGTCCGGGTCGAAATGGGTGCCGCGTCCCTTGCGCATCACATCCAGCGCCTGCTGGTGGGTGAAGGCCGGCTTGTAGACGCGCTTGCTGATCAGGGCGTCGTAGACGTCGGCCACCGCCATCAGGCGCGCCGACAACGGGATCTGCTCGCCCGCCAGGTTCTGCGGATAGCCGGAGCCGTCCCACTTCTCCTGGTGCGAGTGGGCGATCTCGCGCGCGAACATCAGGAAGCTGTTGCTGCCGCCGATGTGCTTCTCGACCAGCATGACGGTGTCGCGCCCGTACACGGCGTGCAGCTTCATGAGCTCGAATTCCTCGCGGTCCAGGTTGCCCGGCTTGAGCAGGATGCGGTCCGGGATCCCGACCTTGCCGATGTCGTGCAGCGGCGCCGAGCGGTACAGCAGTTCGACGGCCTCGTCGCTGAGCTCGGCGGCAAACCGGGGGTGGCTCTGCAGGTGGCGGGCCAGCGCGCGCACGTAGTGCTGGGTGCGGCGGATGTGCTTGCCCCCGAAGTCCTCCGTCCTGTGGTTGCGGGTCTCGGCCATCGATGCCATCGCCACGATGATCGCTTCCTGCATCAGGTAGAGCTGGGCGGTGCGCTCCCGCACCAGCTTTTCCAGGTTCTCGTTGTGCTCCTGCAGCTGGCGGCGCGCGCTGCGCAGGTTGAGCTGGGTGGCCACGCGCGCGAACAGGACGGGCGGGCTGATCGGCTTGGCGATGTAGTCGACCGCGCCCAGCGACAGGCCCATGGCTTCGTCCTCGACCTGGTTGTTCGCGGTCAGGAAGATCACCGGGATCTCGCTGGTCGCCGGGTTCGCCTTCAGCTGGCGGCAGGTCTCGTAGCCGTCCAGACCTGGCATCATCACGTCGAGCAGGATCAGGTCCAGGCCAGGGACCGCATTGGCGATCTGCAGCGCCGTGCTGCCGTTGTTGGCGACCTTGGTGTTGTACCTGTCCTTGAGAAGGCGCGACAGGAGCATGATGTTGTCGGGCGTGTCGTCGACGATCAGGATGGTCGGCCGCAGGTCCTGGTGGTTCTGCCTGGTGGTGTCGGTCATGAAGTTCCCGCTGTGTCGGGACGCGGCGCCGCCGCCTGCGGCAGCAGCTGGCGCGCCTCCTCGAATTCGTAACGCGACAGATGCTGCTCCAGGCGCGCCAGCACCTGGGGATCGAGCACGGCCGCCAGTTGCGCGCGCACAGACTCGAAGTAATCGGTGGCTTCGCCCGAGAATTCGGCCAGCAGCTGGCCCAGCTGGGCCACGGCTTCCTGGGCATCGGCCGGCGCCGCGCCGTTCTCCTGCTGCGCATCCGGGACCGGCGGGTCGAGCACGTGCGCGCCGTGGGAAGCAAAATAACTGTCGAGCGAGTGCATGGTGGCGTCCACGCCGGCCTCGAGGGCGCGCACGCCGGCCGCCAGGCGGGTGCGGTCGCTGGACGCCATGGACAGGCCCTCCTCCACCGCCTGGGCCAGGGTCTGCAGCTCGCGCGCGCCGACATTGCCGGCCACCCCGCGCAAGGTGTGGGCGCGGCTGGCCGCTTCCATCCGGCGTCCGGCGTCATGATCGGCGCGGATCGCGGCGCCGGCGTCGCGCTGGGTGGCGCGGAAGCGGTCCAGCAGCTGCACGTAGAGCGCGACATTGCCGGCCACGTGGCGCAGGCCGAAGGCCGAGTCGATCCCGGACAGGCTGGACAGGCCCGGCAGCGAGGGCCCGTCGGCCGCCTCCGGCGCGAGCGCGCGCGGCAGCGGCGGCGGCAGCTGCGAACCGATCCAGCGCGCCAGGGTCGCGTACAGCTTCTCCGGCTCCACCGGCTTGCACACATAATCCTGCATGCCTTCGCGCAGGCAGCGCTCGCGGATCTCGGCCAGCGCGTGCGCGGTCATCGCGATCACGGGCAGCTTGTCGAAGCGCGCATCCTTGCGCAGTTCGACGGTGGCCGCATGGCCGTCCAGCTGCGGCATCTCGAGGTCCATCAGCACCAGGTCGTAGGCCTCGGGACCGCCCCTCATCAGGAGCTCGAGCGCCTCGTGGCCGGTGCAGGCGACGTCCACCGCGATGTTCTGGACCTGCAGCAGTTCCAGCGCGATCTGCTGGTTGACCAGGTTGTCCTCCACCAGCAGCACGCGCGCCACGCAGTCGCCCGTCTCTTCACAGCGGCCGCGCGCGTTCGGCGCGCGCGGCGGCGCGAACAGCGCCAACAGGGTATCGACCAGCGCCGACTGCCCGATCGGCTTGGTCAGGAAGCCGCGGATGCCGGCGCTTTCCGCCTCGTGCTGCACCTCCTCGCGGCCGAAGGCGGTTACCAGAACGACCGAAGGAGGATGCCGCAAGGCCGGATTGCCGGCGATCCGGCGCGCCAGGGTGATGCCGTCCATGCCCGGCATCTGCCAGTCGGTCAGCACCACGCGGTAAGGGTCGCAGCCGGCGTCGGCCGCCAGCAGCGCGGCCTCGGCTTCCAGGCCGCTGGCGGCGGTATCGACCCGCAGCGGCAGGGCCTGCAAGGCCTCGCACATGATGTCGCGCGCAACTTCGCTGTCGTCCACCAGCAGCAGGCGCGCGCCGTCCAGCTCGGGCGGCGCCACCGCCACCCGTTCGGGCTCGCCGGACAGCGGGAATTCGAGGTCGAAGTGGAAGGTCGCGCCCTTGCCCGGGCTGCTCCTGACCACGATCCGGCCGCCCATCAGCCCCACCAGCTGCTGCGAGATCGACAGCCCGAGGCCGGTGCCGCCGTATTCGCGGGTGGTCGAGCCGTTGGCCTGGTGGAAGGCGCGGAACAGCTTGCCCTGCTGCTGCTCGCTCATGCCGATGCCGGTATCGCGCACCGCGAAGCGCAGCTTGACCCGGTCGGCCCGGGCCGCGATCGGCTGCATCGCGTTCGACACCGGGTCGAGCCGCATGCAGGACAGCTCCAGCTCGCCGGCCGGGGTGAACTTGACGGCGTTGTTGACCAGGTTGATCAGCACCTGGCCCAGGCGCAGCGGATCGCCGACCAGCATGCGCGGGATCGAGTGCGGCACGTGGAACAGGTATTCGAGCTGCTTGTCGGCGGCCTTCTGGCTGGTCACGCTGGCGACGTTGGCCAGCACGTCGTCGAGGCAGAAGGGGATCTGCTCGACGTCCAGCTTGCCGGCCTCGATCTTGGAGAAGTCGAGGATGTCGTTGATGATGCCCAGCAGCGACAGCGCGGCGCGATGGATCTTGCCCACGTAATCCTGCTGCTTGGGCGAGAGCTCGGTGCGCAGCGCCAGATAGGCCATGCCGATGATGGCGCTCATCGGGGTGCGGATCTCGTGGCTCATGTTCGCCAGGAACTCGGACTTGGCCACGTTGGCCGCTTCGGCACGCACGTTGGCCGCCACCAGCGACTGCTCGCGCTCGCGGCGTTCCGAGATGTCGCGGATGAAGGAGCAGAATTCGTAGTCGGCGCTGGCGGCCAGCTGCACCCGCGTGATCGCCAGCTCGATCGGGAACTCCCTGCCGTCGCGGCGCAGCGCATAGGTCTCGATGCGGGTGTCGAGCACGCCGCCGACCCCGCTGCGCTCGTAGCGCGCCAGGCCGTTGCGGTGGGCCTCTCGGTGGCGCTCGGGCACGATGCACTGGTCGAGGTCCAGGCCCAGCACCTCGTCGCGCCGCCAGCCGAAGATCTTCTCGGCCTGGGTGTTCCAGCCGACGATGCGGCCCTGGCGGTCCATCCTCACCACCGCGTCGAGGGCGGTGTCGACGATGGCCTGCAGCTTTTCCTGGCTGTCGCGCGCGATCCGGATCGAATTCAGCAGCTCGCGCGTGCGCGCCGCGATCTTCTGCTCGAGGTCTTCGTTCAGTTCGCGCAGCTGCTGCTCGATGGTGCTCTTCTCGCGCAGCAGGCCGTTGGTGACCTGCTCGGCGCGGCGCAGCCGGTTGAGCGTATCGCGGAAGCTGCGCACCGCCGACGACAGGCGGCCGATCTGGTCGCGCCGGCCGATGCCGGACAGGTAGATGTCGGTCTCGCCGCGCGCCAGCTTCTCCAGCGCTTCCTGGATGTCGGTGAAGGGCTGGGTCATGCGCCGTCCGACCAGCAGTACGCAGACGACGATGGCGAGAGTAAGCAGCAGGTTGGCGGTCACGGTCTGCACCATCTGGCGGCGCAGGTCCTCGTCGATCTGGCGCCGCGAGAATGCCAGGGCGATGCTGCCGACGTGATAGTCGCGGGCGCCGTCGCGGTAGACGATCTTGCGGGCCACGCGGATCGTTCCCGGCGCCCCGTCGTCGCTGCCGAGGGCGGCCAGCACGGCGCCGCTGGGCGCCAGCACGTGCAGCATCGCRATCTCGGGCGTGGCGCCGAGCGAATCGACGACCGAGGAAATCGCCGCGCTGTTGATGTCGAACAGCGGCCTCGCCAGCGCCTGCGACAGCACCGCGGCCTGGCGCTCGACGCGCTCCTGCAGGCGCGCATTGGCTTCCTCGCGCTGGGTCTGCATCACATAGGTGGTATAGACGCCGGTCGACAGCGCGACCGCCAGCACGATGCCGGCGCCCAGCCGGAACACGACGTTCTGGCGCCAGCCTTCGCCGAGCCGGCGCGCCAGCGCGCCAGGGCCGCGCGCGCGGTGCCGGCGGACGTCTACTGCGTTGTTGCTGCGCTCGATGCCGGGGTCCGCCATGCGCACGTCACCTTCCGGATTGCGGGACGATGCTCAGCTCGCGCTCGCGCTTGCGGTAAGCCGGGCTGTTGCGGACCTCGGCGACGGCCTTCCAGATCCGCTCCGCGAGCGCCGGCTGGCGCGCCACGAAATCGTGCGACAGCATCAGGTAATACGGTTTCTCGACCAGCGGCACCGGCCTCACCTCGAGCTGTTCGGCCATCGGGCCGCGCACCAGGCGCACCGCATCGGCGCCGCCCAGCGCCGCCGCATGGATGCGGCCGGAGACCAGCTTCTGCAGCAGTTCGTCGGCACGCTGGCTGCCCTCGTCCACCTGCACGCCCTGGGCGCGCAGGAAGTCGCCCACCGAATAGCCGAGCTGGAAGCCGATCCGCCCGTCGAGGTTCTGGAAGCTTTTGCCGTCCCAGTCGACGCGGCTGCCCTTGCGCCGCACCAGCAGGTAGCGGTCGACATGCATGCGGCGTTCCGTGTCGGCCTGTTGCCCGCCCGGATAGGCGCCCAGCGCCAGCCGCTCCTGCGAGAAGCTGACGGCGAAGGCGCCGCCGACCTGGTTGGCCTTGAGCTGGGCCAGGCAACGCTTCCACGGCATGCTCTGGTAATCGAATTCGACCCCGGTGCGGCGCGCCACCTCGTTCAGCAGTTCGAAGTTCAGGCCGCCGCCGTCGAGGGTCCGCCAGGGCAGTACTTCCTGGCGCTCGAAGCAGAGCGGAATGCCTGGCTTGCCCGCAGCCGCGGCCGGGCCGCCGGCCAGCAGGCTGGAAACGAGGAAGCCGGTGGTGAACGAACGCTGCATGGCGGTGGTCGGATTTGACTCAGGCCGCCTGCACCTGCCGCTGCCGGTGCAGCTCATGCAGCAGCCCGCAGCGCAGGCCGGCATCGGTTTCCAGCAGCGACCGGATCTCCAGCTCCTCCATCAGCGCCAGCAGGATCGCCAGCGCGGCGGCGACGTCGCGCAGCAGCAGGCGGCCAAGTCCGGCCAGCGGGCGTCCGCCGCCGGCATGCTCGAGCACCCGTGCGCCGAGCTGTTCGAGGTCGGCGCGGCTGACACCGTCGGCGCCGGCCGGCGCGCCGCCGTGCGTGCCGTTTTCGCGCGCCAGCCGGGCCAGGGTGCGGACCGTGCCGGAGGCGCCGTACACGCAGTCGCGCGTGCCGGGTGCGTAGTCGGCGGCATGGTCGGCCATGCGCACGCGTGCCGAGGCCACCGCGGCCGCGACAGACACGGCGTCGATGCGGCCGTTGCCGAAGAAAGTCAGGGCCTGGCGCACCGTGCCCAGCGCCACCGAGCCGGCGCGCCGCACGCGCATGCCCTGCCCCAGCGCGAACTGGGTCGAGCCGCCGCCGATGCCCAGCACCAGCGTGCGTGCGCCGGCGGGGGCGGCGCCGGCCACGCCCATCCAGGTGAGGATGGCTTCTTCCTCGCCGGACAGCACCCGCACTTCATGGCCGAGGGCCTGCTGGGCCGCGGGCAGGAACAGATGGGCGTTGCGCGCCATCCGCAAGGTGGAGGTGGCGACCGCGCGTACGGCTTCCAGCTGGCGGGCGCGCAGGCGCTCGCGCAGGCGCGCCACGCACTCGAGGGCGTCGCGCATCGCCTCCTGGCTCAGGCAGCCGCTGGCATCGAGGCCGGCGGCCAGGCGCAGCGGCACGTGCTCGCTCTCCAGTTCCAGCGGGACGCCGTCGCGGTAGCTGGCCACCAGCAGGCGGAAACTGTCGGAACCGAGCACCAGGGCGGCATAGCTTGGCGCGGATGGGTCGGGATAATGGTCGTTCATGGCTGCTCCGGCGAATTGTTCGGCGAGACGATAGCGGGCCCGGATGACGGTTCGATGACAGGCCCGGTCCGCATCGCCTCAGACCTCGGCGGGAACGGCGGGCGCCGGCGGCGCCAGCTCGACGCGGTTGCGTCCCGCCGCCTTGGCGGTGCGCAGGGCTTCGTCGGCGCGCGCGAGCAGGGTCACGCTGCTGTCGTCCGCGCGGATCGTGGTCACGCCGAAGCTCGCGCTCAGGGTGACCATCGCACGCTCGGTCTTGACCGGGGTGGCGGCGATCGCGGCGCGCATGCGCTCGGCGACCATGGCGGCGTCCTGCTCGCTGGTGCGCGGCAGCAGGATCGCGAATTCGACGCCGACCAGGCGCGCCAGCTGGTCGCTGTCGCGCAGCTGGCGCTTGCAGACTTCGAGCAGGCTGCGCAGGACGACGTCGCCGGCCGGGTGGCCGTAGCTGTCGTTGACGCGCTTGAACTGGTCGAAGTCGAACAGCACCAGCGCGGTCGGGGCGCCGGGCCGGCGCGCCAGCGACATCCACGGCGCCAGCACCTTGAAGAAGCCGCGCCGGTTGGTGACGTCCGTCAGGGGGTCGACCACTTCCAGGCGCGCCAGCTGGTCCTCCAGGCTTTCGCGGCCCAGCAGCAGCCAGCCGAAGCCGCCCAGGAGCATCAGCAGGTACAGCGCCGCCGAGTAGAGCTGGCGCAGCAGCTCGTTGCTCATCCAGCCCCAGCCGGACGGCGCCAGCAGCACCAGGGCGCCGCGCATGCCCACCACCAGGGCCAGCAGCGCGGTCGCCAGCGCCAGGAAGCGGCGCAGCATCGAGGCCCCGGCCCAGCCGCGCGCCAGGGCGCCGGCGGCCGACAGATAAAAGGCGCCGAGGATCAGCGAGGATGCCAGCGCACGCAGGCCGATCTCGTCGATCCAGTAGCACAACAGGAAGACCACCAGCGCCAGCCCCAGCGCCGGGGTGGTGATGCTGCGCCAGCGCCGTCCGCCGGCGCGTTCCCACAGCGCCCCCGCTTCCCAGGCCACGCCGGCGATCACCAGGGCGTAGGCTACCGGCAAGGCCAGCCGCTCGGGCACCACGTTGGCGCCGCCGATCGCCAGCAGCAGCCAGCCGGCCGCCTGCATCTGGCGCGACCAGCCCCAGGTCGACAGGGCCGCCGGACGGCCATTTCCATGTTCGAAGAAAAACAGTGCGGCGCAGATGGCCAGGTTACCGAGGGCCAGGGCGAGGACGATGGTGGTCGAATCCATGGCCGCCTCAGATCTCGTGGACCACGGCGGCGGTGCCGTCGCCGACCTTGCTGGCCCAGGCCCGCGCCCAGTACTGCATCTGGGTTTCGCTCGGGGCTTCGTGCCAGAACACGATCAGGGTGCCCTTGTGGTCGTGCAGCTGGTTCAGCTTCTCGACGAAGCCGCCGTCGCCATCCACGTCGGCCAGCGCCATCGCGTAGCCATAGACGCGGTCGAGCCGCTCGATACGGTCGGGCTCGGTCTGGCTGTTGGTGGCGGTGATGGTGGGATGGTCCAGGAACATGAGGTCTCCGTGAGGCTGCGGCGGCCAGCTTATCAGAAACTTATCCTCTGCAACAAGCCGGACCGGACTCGCCGCGATCCGCATCGTATACTGCCGGCCATGCCGAATCATTCGAAGCCGCTGGTCCGCACCGAGGGCGACCGCCGTACACTGGAGTTCACGCCGGGCGACATCCAGAGCGCGATGCGGCTGTCGCGCCCGCACGCGCTGGTGCTCTCCTATGCGCGCGCCATGATGTGCTTTCCGCTGTTCATGCCCCACCCCGGCCACATCCTGATGGTCGGCCTGGGCGGCGGATCGATGGCCACGTACTGCCGGCGCCGGTTTCCGGACTGCCGCATCACCGTGCTCGAACTGCGCGCCGACGTGATCGCCCTGCGCGAGCACTTCCTGGTGCCGCCCGACGACGAGCGCTTCAGCGTGATCCATGCCGATGCCGCCGAATGGATGGCCGCCGCGGCCCGCGCCGGCGGCGCGATCGCCGACGTGATCGTGGTCGACGGCTTCGACGCCGCCGGGCTGCCGCCGGCCCTGTCCAGCCGCCGCTTCTATGAGGATTGCCGGCGCCTCCTGCGGCCGGACGGGGTGCTGGTGGCAAATGTCTTCAGCTACGACCCGCGCCGCGCCGACGTGCTGGACGCCCTGGACCGGGCCTTCGACGACCGCACCTGCCGGCTCGACAAGGTGGCCGGCAACAACCACATCCTGTTTGCCGCCGCCAGCGACGCTGGACACGCGGCGCGTGTGCTGCGGCGCCCGCCATTATTGAACCGTCTATGCATACGCCTCAACCTTATTCGGATGGCATGGCGCAGTGTTTTGGGCTAGCCACACCTGGGTCCGCTACTTGCTTCTGAGAGACAATTTGTTTGCGGAAACAAGCCTTTCTGTGACAAACTTGGCCCCGCCCACATGCCTTTGAGCAAGTAATTTCACTATAGGACTTTGGATGCCGCGTCGACGACTGCAGCTTTCGCTTACGCTTGCGGCGGCCCTCACGCTTGGGGGCGGCCTCGTCACGACCGCCGTGCTGACGGCAGCGGTCAACCAGCTCGAGATCGACAACCGGACCCTCGCCTTCGAACAGGGCGCGACCGTGCGCGTGGCCGCCCTGCGCCAGGGCATGGACGAGGCGGTCGAAGTCCTGAACGTCACCAACCAGCTGTTCGCCACCGTGCAGCCGGTGACGCGCTCGCAGTTCCGCGATTTCACCAATCCGCTGCTGCTGCGTAATCCCTACATCAAGGCCTTCAACTTCCACCGCGCGGTCGAGGACAGCGAACGCGCCGCCTTCGAAGCCGAGCTGCAGCGGGTGCGCCCCGGCACCGTCCTGCACGAGATGCAGGACGGCCGCCTGGTGCCGGCGCCGCGCCGGCCGCGCTACAACGTGGTCGACTACCTCGAGCCGATGCAAGGCAACGAGCCGGCCTTCGGCCTGAACGTGGGCGTGAACAATGAAGTGGCGCGGGCCCTGGCGCGCGCCCATGCCAGCGGACACGCGGCCGCCACCGGCCTGCTGAACCTGGCCCAGGACCCGGGCGGCAGGCCCAGCTTCGAGGTGGTGATGCCGGTCTACGGCCCGGCCGGCCGCCTGCTGGGCGACACCGCCGCCGTGCTCGACGTGCAGACCCTGGCACGCTCCACCCTGGCGCGCGCCGGCCTGCTGGAAGACCGCAGCATGCTGCTCAAGCTCTATATCGGCGCCCGCTCCCTCCCCGCCGCGATGGTCTACGCCAACCACGACGAACGCGAGGCCGCCGCGCCCGAGCTGCCGCCGATGCGCTGGCTGGCGCGCGCCGGTGCGCGCTCGCTCGACCATTTCGTGGCCGCCGGCCAGACCTGGACCGTGGAAGCCGCCGCCGCGCCCAAGCCCTATCTGGCCGACCACCTGGCCTCGTCGCTGCTGCTGGCCGGCGGGCTGCTGTCCACCCTGCTGCTGACCGCTTTCGTGCAGGCCGCCGGCCAGCGCGCGCGCAAGGTGCAGGAACTGGTGCGCGAGCGCACCGCCGACCTCAAACTCACCAACCAGCGCCTGATCGACGACGTACTGGCCCGCAAGCGCACCGAAAAGGCGCTGCAGGAAAGCGAGCAGCGCTTCCGCCAGCTGGTGGCGATGTCCTCCGACTGGTACTGGGAACAGGACGAGCAGCTGCGCTTCGTCGCCATGACCGGCCACTTCACGGAAAAATCCGGCATCGCCGTCGAGCGCCTCCTGGGCAAGACGCGCTGGGAATTCGTGTCAGGCATGGCGGACAACGAATCGGGACGCGAACACCTGGCCGCCATCCAGGCGCGCGAACCCTTCAAGAACCTGGAATACCGCGCCCTCGACGACAACGGCGAGGAGCGCTGGTTCTGCGTCAGCGGCCAGCCGATGTTCGACGACAACGGCCGCTTCACGGGCTACCGCGGCACCGGCAGCGACATCACGGCGCGCAAGATCACCGAGCAGCGCGTGCACCACGTGGCCCAGCACGACGTGCTGACCGGCCTGCCCAACCGTTCGCTGCTGCAGGACCGCCTGGGCCAGGCGGTGGCCTATGCGACCCGCAGCGGCCATCCGGTGTGGGTGATGCTGATCGACCTGGACCGCTTCAAGTTCGTCAACGACAGCATGGGCCACAAGGCCGGCGACGTGCTCCTGATGACGGTGGCGGCGCGACTGCGCGGCTCGCTGCGCGACACCGACACCGTGGCCCGCCTGTCGGGCGACGAATTCGTGGTGATCCTGTCGCAGCACGAAGACCAGCCGCTGACCAGCGACATCGTGCAGCGGGTGATGGATTCGGTGGCCCAGCCGGTCATGCTGGGGCCGAAGGAATTCTTCGTCACCTGCAGCATCGGGGTGGCGGCCTATCCGAGCGACGGCACGTCGGCCGAGAACCTGATCGAGCACGCCGACATCGCGATGTACCGCGCCAAGAAGCTGGGCCGCAACAACTTCCAGTTCTATACGCCGGCGATGAACGAGGAATCGCTGGAGCGGGTGCGCATCGAGAGCGCGCTGCGCAATGCGCTGGAGCGCAACGAATTCGTGCTGCACTACCAGCCGCAGGTGGACCTGAAGACCGGTCAGATCGTCGGCATGGAGGCCTTGATCCGCTGGAAGCATCCGGAGCTGGGCATGGTGCCGCCCTCGCGCTTCGTCGGCGTGGCCGAGGACACCGGCCTGATCGTGCCGATCGGCGCCTGGGTGATGCGCACCGCGGCCGCCCAGAACAAGATCTGGCAGGACGCGGGCCTGGGCAAGCTGAGGGTGGCGGTGAACCTGTCGGCGCGCCAGTTCAGCGCGACCGACCTGGTGCCGGGCATCGAACAGGTGCTGATCGACACCGGACTCGATCCCGCCTGCCTGGAGCTGGAGCTGACCGAAAGCCTGTTCATGAGCGACGTCACGCCGGCGGTGGAGCTGCTGCACCGCATGAAGGCGCTGGGCGTGAAGCTCTCGATCGACGATTTCGGCACCGGCTACTCGAGCTTCTCCTACCTGTCGCGCTTCCCGATCGACGTGCTGAAGATCGACCGTTCCTTCGTGAACGACATCAGCCACGATGCCAACGATGCCGCGATCGTCGCCTCCATCATCGCGCTGGCGCACAACCTGCGCCTGTCGGTGATCGCCGAGGGCGTGGAGACGGCCGAGCAGCTCGACTACCTGCGCCACCAGGGCTGCGACGAAATGCAGGGGTATTACTTCTCGCGTCCGCTGCCGGCCCACGAATTCGAACAACTGCTGCGCCAGCGCCGCGGCCTGGCGGCCTTCGACGATGAGCCGCAAGCCGCGGTGGCCTGACGATTACATCACAATTGCATCGTTCTGCATGAACAAAGGCCGCTAAGGCCTTGTATTCTTTGTTTTATCTGAAATTTTTTGTGGCAGAAATAATATCGTTCCCATACAATAGTAGTGAACGTTTGGCAATAATGCCGTGCGCATAATAACGAGGGATGATATGAACTACGAGACTGGCGGACTGGGCGCCATCGAGAGCGTGGCCGACCGCAGGCCGCGTACCGACATGCGTACCCGCGACCTGGTCAACCAGGCGGTAGCATCGATCCCGACCCTGGGCCTGCAGCGCGCCGCCGAATTCCTGGCGGCGATGAACGTGCCGGCCGAAATCGCGGTGCGCACCCTGGTGTATCCGCACCGCCGCCGTTCGAACTGATTTCGCCGCGCTTATTTGCGTGCTTATTTGCGTGGATCCTGGGCGCTGATGTCGGCCAAAGATTCGCGGCCGCGTTCGGTGAGTTCGTAGCCGCCGCCTTCCAGTGCGGCGATGTGCGACTTGCGGCTCAGGAACTGCACCACATCCTCATCCAGTGCGCTCGCCGGATCCTGCTGCAGCGCGCGCAGCGCTTCGATACAGCGCTTCAGAAATAGCACTTCCTGCCCCTTCGGGCTCAAGGAAAGGCTGCCGTTCTTCCCATACTGCACCAGTTTCAGGCCGGACAGGCGTTTGGCGTTGCGGCCGACGCAGGCATTCACCCGGTCGTTGCGGGCACCGCGCCGGATGAATTCGAGGGCGTCGTATTCGTCGCCCGTCAGTTTCTCATTCTTCATTCAGACTTTCATTGGGAGCAAAGGTCGCCATGGTAAGGCGGCCCGGGTTCTCCCGCAACTTCCGCTTGATTTACCTGAGCACGCACACGGCCGTCCACACCAGGCCGGCCCCGGCCAGCGCGCCCAGCGCCAGCGCCGCCTGCATGCGTCGCGAGCCCAGCAGCGAGCTTCTTCCGAGATAGATCTTGTTGTATAAGGTGCTGCCCATGCTGTCCTCCCCGAGAGTGATTGACCGATGGACCATTATAGAAAGTTTCCTTGAGGCACTATGTGCGCCCGCATACATAGTGTCGATTTTGTATCGATAAAGCAACACGCCGTGGGCGCCTATCGAGCGCCGGAGGGTGCGGCTGGCTGCTAGGATGATCTCAACGCGACAACCCGCCAACACAAGGAGAGCACCATGAACACTTCCATCCCCAAGCCGGACCCAGCCGCAAAAGGGCCGCCGATGATGCACGAAGGCGACATCGGCAGCGGCGAGATCACGCCGGGCCAGCACGAAACCAATGAGATGATCAAGGAGATCCCGCCGCTGCCGCAGCGTTCCGCGCCGCCTTTCGGCGGCGCCCAGCAGGATACCGGCGACGCCGGCAATCAGCAGGGCAAGCCGGGCAAGCCCTGATACCGGGCGCCCTGGCCGGCCTTGATCGGCGGCTGGGGMATCCCGGGTTCTTCGACCGGCGCGCGGGACGGCGCCGGCACGTCGTCAGGATCCGGACTCGGCTGCGGAGGCGGCTGGTCCGGGTCGGTCGGATCCGGCGTGGTGTGGGCGCGCAGGGCCGGCATCAGCTCGCGTTCCACCATGCTAGTAGCTACCGGAATCGCTCCCATCATCGCGATTCCTTTTGCTTCGCGCCGCCGCCGGCGCCCTTCCCTTTACCGGCCTTGACGGTGGTTTTCTCGTTATGGCTGCTCTTGTCCGGATTCACGCCGGCACGGCGCTTGGCCAGATCCTCTTCCGAATCGTTGGCCGACTGCTTGTTCTGGTTGCCGCTGGATTTCGATTGGGTCATAGCAATTCTCCTCGAGTGAACACGTGATGAACGGTTGACGTTTTCGCGCAGCCTAGCACGTTGGAACGGGGCCGGCTTTCAATCGTGCGCGGTGTTGGTATGATGGCGTTCTTGCCGTTTTTACACTGGATGATCGCCCCCATGCTGCGCCTGCTCCCCGCCGCCTTCGCCCTCGTCTGCGCCGCCGCCGGCGCCGCGCCGCCAAAACCGATGACCCTGGCCGACTACATGGCCCTGAAGGGGCCGGTTCCTAACGCCACCTTCGCCTACGGCAGCGCGCCTTCGCAGTACGCGGAACTCTACGTGCCGGGCGGCCCCGGTCCCTTCCCGGTGGCGGTGCTGGTGCACGGCGGCTGCTGGACCAAGGAATTCGGCGGCGTCATTCAGCTGCGCAACCTGGCGGCGGCGCTGGCCGAGCGCGGCATCGCTTCCTGGAACGTCGAATACCGCCGCGTCGACGAGGCCGGCGGCGGCTATCCGGGCACCTACCAGGACATGAACGCGGCCCTGGCCATGCTGGCCCAGCAGGCGCGCCGCTATCCGCTCGACCTGAACCGCCTGGTCGCGGTCGGCCACTCGGCCGGCGGCCAGCTGGTGCAATGGATGGCGGGCCGGCCGCGCATCCCGGACACCAGCCCGCTCTACCAGCCCGATCCGCTGCCAGTGAAGAAGGTGGTGAGCCTGGGCGGCCTGGCCGACCTGCGCCGCGAGCAGGCCCTGATCAAGTCCAGCTGCGACCGCGAGATCGGCCAGCTGACCGGCGCGCCCAGCGACAAGCGCCCCGACGTCTTCGCCGACACGAATGCCGGTGACCTGCTGCCCAACGGCAGCCACACCATCCTCGTGACGGGCGAGCTGGACCGCATCTCGCCGCCGCGCGTGGCGAAGGACTTCGCCGCCCGCGCCCGCGCCGCTGGCGACGCCGCCGAGGTCGTGATCCTGCCCGGCGCCAGTCACTACGACGAGGTCGCGGCCAGCTCGCATTCCTGGCCGCTGGTGCTGCGGGCGATCGAGTCGGCCCTGGCCCGCTAGTCCACCTGAGCGTTCAGGCGTTTCGCCAGGCGCTGCTCGACTTCCACGTCGCCCACCGGCACGGCGACGCAGGGCAGGATGTAGCCTTCCCTCTTCTCGTCGAAAGACAGGCCCGGCCACTCGACCAGGTAGCGCACGCTGCCGCTCGCCAGGCGGCAGATGCAGGTGCGGCAGGTGCCGTTGCGGCAGGAGCTCGGCAAGTCGATGCCGGCCTGTTCGGCGGCGTGCAGGATGGTCGTGTCCGCCGGTGCGTGGACGGTCCAGCCGGCGGGCTGGAAGGTGATCGTGGCGTCGCTCATGATGCTGCCGATTGTACCT